>CAZDEX010000032.1:11656-13189 GCA_964504405.1 uncultured Gaiellales bacterium
GTTGTCGTCCGTCGCGATCGTGCCGGGCGTAAAGTTCGGGGGCGGAGGGGGGGTCCCCCCGTGGGGCTCACCGCCGCTCGGCCGCGTCTACGGCGTGGCGACGCTCGCGACGACCTGCTGCTGCTGGAAGGACGCGTTCGTGCCGTCGTTGTACGTGCTGACGAACGTGAACCAGTCGTTCGGCCCGGTTGCGTCATTGCCGAAGTAGTCGCCGATGAAGGTCGTCACTCCGGTGGGGCTCGAGGTATGAGGCGCGTTCAGCTGCGGGTCCCACGTGTGCTGCGTCAGCCGCACGTTGTGACCCACCGGTGTGAGATCGGCGCGGTAGAACTGCACGCTCGCGTTGACGCAGTAGTTGGTCGCGCCCGACGCGGCCGGGTCCAGGGCGATCCCCGCCGCCGTTCCGTCCGAGGTTCCCGAGGCGGGGCATGGGAGGCGGCGGTCGTAGAACGCGTCGGTGACCGTGCCGCTCGGGCTGACGGAGAGATTCGGCTGGAACTCGTCGGCGGCCGTGGCGTTGTCGTTCACCTGGATCGGATCGGTCCACGTCACGCCGTCGTCGTACGAGGCCGTCAGCATGATGTTCGTGACCCCGGCGCTGTAGTCCTCGTACGAGACGTACTCCGGATACGCACCCTGGACGTCGAGATGGTTGCCCACCGTGTAGCTGTTCTCGACGCCGTCACGGAACGTCGTGTTGGCGTACCTGGCCGGCGGGGCCGTGATGTTCGACACCGGTACGCCCGACGTCGTCCACGTGACGCCGCCGTCGGTCGAGCGGTCGACGATGATCGTCGTGCAGCAGAACGACTTACTCGGGTTGACGTTCGTGAGCGACGTCGAGACGGCGCCGTTCGGGGCGACGTGCGGGAGCACGTACGTCGCACCCTGCGGCAGATGCCCCTGGGTGGGCAGCGGCTGCGGGGCCGACCACGCCGTGTGCGTCCCATCCGGGAGCGCCGTCGCGTACGAGACGTACGACACCGGCGTGGCGTGGTGGAAGTCCACCCACATCGCGTAGATGCGGTCGAAGAATGGGCTCGCAGGATTCGTGTCGATCGTGATCCACTGCTTGTCGGGCTCGTTGCCGATGCTGTCGTACGTGGCGATGTAGTCGGGACGGCCGTTCACGGTCGTGATCCAGTCGTTCGCGCCGGTCGCACCGTGCTTCCGGACGGAGACGGCGACGACCTCGGCCGGCAGCGTCGGGTTCGGCTCCTTCTGCGTTCCGACGTTGAAGTTGTGCGAGCCGTCGGGGTTGTAGAAGAACTGGTACGGCAGGACGAACGAGTAGTAGTTGCCGTAGCTGTCGAACGCGCCGACCGGGTCGGTGTTGTCGGTCCAGCCCTCGTACCCGGGGATGTGGCCCTGCACCGGCCACGTCTTGCCGCCGTCGAACGACTCGAAGAAGCCGAGCAGGTGGTTGTAGCCCTCCGGCCCGACGAACCACTTCGACGAGCCGATCAGGTGCAGCGGGTTCGTCGGGTCGACGCGGATGTCGGACTCGGAGTGATCCTTCACGAGCTGCGGCGC
>CAZDEX010000033.1:0-1898 GCA_964504405.1 uncultured Gaiellales bacterium
GACGACGATGTTGTGCGGTTTGATGTCGCGATGCACGATGCCGTTCCGGTGCGCGAAGGACAGCGCGCCGAGGATCTGCCGCGCATAGTCGATCGCGATCGGGATCGGCGTCGGCCCGTTCCGCACGAGCAGCTCCTTGAGCGTGCGCCCGTCGAGGAACTCCATCGCGATGTAGTAGGTGCCTTCGGCACGCCCGCGGTCGAAGATCGAGACGATGTTCGGATGGTTGAGCCCGGCCGCGCTCTGGGCCTCCCGCCGGAAGCGCTCGACGAACTGGTCGTCGGCGGCGTGCCGGTCGTTCAGCAGCTTGAGCGCGACGCGGCGCCCGAGCTCCTGATCCTCGGCGAGGTAGACGTCCGCCATGCCGCCGGAGCCGAGCTTGCGCTTGATCACGTAGCGGCGGTCGAACGTGCGGTCGATCAGGGTATCCGTCGTGGTCATACCGATCCGACTTACTGCTTTCGTGCGCCGGGGAGGATTGCCTCCATGAGCTGCTTCGCGATCGGCGCCGCCACCTTGCCGCCGAAGCCGTTCAGCTGGTGTTCGACGGCGACCGCGCCCGCGACCTGCGGGTTGTCGGCGGGCGCGAAGAAGATGAACCAGGCCGTGTAGACCTTGTCCTGGTTCGTCTCGGCGGTGCCGGTCTTGCCGGCGACCTTGATTCCGGGGATCTGCGCCGCGATGCCGGTGCCCGACTCGACGACGCCCTGCATCATCGTGTTGATCGCGGCTGCGGTCTGCGGTTTCGTCGCGTGCTTCCACACCTGCGGGTGCACCTTCACCACGATTCCGCCGCCCGGGCGGGTCACGCGATCGACCAGATGCGGGGCCATGATCGTGCCGTTGTTCGCGATTGCCGCGGCGACGAGGGCCATCTGCAGCGGAGTGACGAGCATGCGCTCCTGGCCGAAGGCGAGGCGGCCGGGATCGACGATCTTCGGGTTGTCGAAGAAGCGATGCGTCCTGTAGTCGAAGAGACCGCTCACCGAGATCTCGCTCGGCGGCAGCTCGATCGGCGGAACGGAGTAGAAGCCGAACTTCTTCGCTTCGTCCAGCACACGCGTCGGGCCGAGATGAATCCCGAGCTCGCAGAAGACCGCGTTGATCGAGTGAATGTACGCCTGGACGAGGTTGACGTTGCCGAAGGTCTCGGGCCCGTTCTGGTCGAGCGCGTTCTTGATCTGCTTGCCGTACTCCGTGCAGTAACCGGGGTCGTAGAACGTCGAGTTCGGTGTGTAGATCCCCGAGTCGAGCCCGGCCGCAGCGGTGACCGTCTTGAATGTCGAGCCCGGCGCGTAGAGCCCCTGCGTCGCGCGGTTCAGGAGCGCGGAGGACGAGCCGGGGCACGCGTTCGGCGAGTGGAGAATGCTTGCGAAGCCGTTGGCCGACTCGATCTGATTCGGGTTGTAGCCCGGCGACGACGCCATCACGTACACCTGGCCCGTTTTCGGGTTGAGGAGGACGGCCGCGCCGCACGTCCCGCGCAGCGCGGTCTCGGCGATCTTCTGCGCGTTCACACGGATGTTCAGCACGAGGTCGTTCCCCGTGACCGTCGCGCCTTTGAGCGTCGTCGAGAGCTTGTCGAACAGCGTGCTCAGGTTCGCGTTCGACGAGGTGAGGTACGAGTTCTCCTGGCGCTCGATGCCTGCACGCGAGCGCCCGATGGTCGAGTAACCGATCGTCTGCGAGGCGAGGCCGTTCGTCGGGTAGCGGCGGTAGTAGAGCGTCTGCCCGCCCGCCTTCTGCGACACGTTCGCGGCGAGCACCGTCTTGCCGTCGGCGGCGTAGATCAGCCCGCGCTTGATGCGGAACTGCGCGACGCGCTGGATGGCGTTGTCCTGCTTCGCCGCCATGCTCGGCGCCTCCCACGTCTGCCAGTACGTCGTCGCGACGATCAG
>CAZDEX010000033.1:1998-5612 GCA_964504405.1 uncultured Gaiellales bacterium
GAGTTCGCGCGGTTGGAGACGTGGAGCAGGCCTGCGAGCAATAAGAAGTTCGCGACGACCGACGAGCCGCCGTACGAGATGAACGGGAGCGTGATCCCCGTCAGCGGGATGATCCGCAGGACGCCGCCGACGATGATGAACGTCTGCAGCGCGAAACCGAACGTGAGGCCCGCCGCGAGGAGCTTCGAGAAGCCGTCGTCGGCCTGCAGCGCGATCTTCATCCCGCGCGCCACGAAGAGCATGAACACGAGGAGCAGCGCGGACGCGCCGATCAGGCCGAGCTCTTGTGCGAGCGCGGAGTAGATGAAGTCGCTGTTCACGTACGGGATCAGCGGCTTCCCGTCGGTCGTGGTGAACGTCCCTCTGCCGATCCCGGCTCCGCCGAAGCCCCCGTTCGCGATCGAGTAGAGCGACTTGACGAGCTGGTAGCTCTGGCAGTCCTGTCTCAGCGCGACCCCGCCGGTGAATGGGCACGGGACCTTCTGCGTCGTCCAGGGATGGAGCCAGATCGTGACGCGCTCGTGGACGTGCGGGATCTTCTCGTAGGCGACGACGCCGCCCGCGACGAAGAGCGCCACGCCGGCGAGCACGAACGACATGCGCGCTGTCGCCACGTAGAGCATCGCGAGGAACGTCCCGAAGTAGAGCAGGCCCATCCCGAGGTCGTTCGACGAGACGAGGACGAGCATGCAGCAGCCGAAGATCACGAGCAGCGGGCCGACGTCCTTCAGCCGCGCCTGTGCGAGCAGCTCGCGCTTCTCGCGCAGGTACGCCGCGAGGAAGACGATCAGGAAGATCTTCGAGAACTCACCGGGCTGGAAGCGGAAGGCGCCGACATGCACCCAGAGGCGCGCGCCGTTCACCGTCTCGCCGATGCCCGGGAAGCGGGGCAGGAAGAGCAGGGCGATCGCGCCGATCCCGAAGAGGTACTTGTACTGCTCGAGCACGCGGTAGTCGCGGCGCAGCCCGATCAGGGCGACCGCGAACAGCCCGACGCCGATCACGATCCACAGTCCCTGCTTGAACGCGTCGTTTGCGCCGAGGCGGTAGATCTCGGTCAGGCCGACCGCCGTGAGTAGGCCGGCCATCGGCAGGAGGTACGGGTCGGCGTTCGGGGCGGTCAGGCGCGCGACGACGTGCGCCGCGAGGTAGAGCGCGAAGAAGAAGAGCGCGTACGACAGCGACCCCCAGCTGACCTGGGACGAATGCGCGATGAAGACCGACGCGAAGCCGAGCCCCGTCAGGACGCCGACGACGCAGAGGTAGATCAGCTCGCGGTTGCGGTAGCTGAGGTTCAGCGCGCGAGCCCCCACCAGACGAGAACGACGATGATGGCGACGAGCGCCAGGATGACGAGCAACGCGAGCAGCCGTCTGCCGATGCCTGCCTGCGGTGCCTGCTGCTCCTCGTGCGCCGCGATCGCCGCGTTGATCTCGGCGGCAGGCACGACCATCGTGTCGACCGCGGTCGGCGCCGGCGCAGCCGGCGGCGGCGGTGCGACGCCATCCTCGGGGTGGAGCGTGTCCTCTTCGTCCACCGGCGGAAGCGCGAACTCGCGCGTCTTCTCGTCCGGCTCCGCGGTCGACTCTCCCTCGTCGACCGCGAACAGCACTGCCGTGATGTTGTCCTCGCCGCCGCCGCGGTTGGCCGCCTGGATCAGCGCCTTCGACGCGGCGGCCAGGTCGTTGCGGTGGCGCCGGAGGATCTCCTCGATGTCGACGGCGTCGACCATCGACGAGAGCCCGTCGCTGCAGATCAGGTAGATGTCGCCCGCTTGCGCCTCGATCGAGAACGCGTCGACGTCGACGTCGGGATCGGTGCCGAGCGCGCGCGTGATCACCGACCGCTGCGGGTGCACCTCGGCCTCGCCCGGCGACAGCTCGCCGCGCCGGACGAGCTCGGCGACGAGCGTGTGGTCGTCCGTCAGCTGCTCGAGCCGGTCGTTCCGGAGCATGTAGGCGCGCGAGTCGCCGACGTGGCCGAACACGACCCGGCCGTCCGGCTCGACGAGCGCCGCCGTGATCGTCGTTCCCATTCCGGCCGTCGTGGCGTCGGTGGTCGCGCGCTGGTGGACGCGGCGGTTCGCCTCCTGGATCAGCTCGATCACGCGATCCTCGCCGCCGCCGTCCGCGTGGCTCTCCTCGAGTGCCGCCGCCGCGAGGCCCGACGCGACCTCGCCCGCCTGGGCGCCGCCCATGCCGTCGGCGACGGCGAAGAGCGGCGGCGCGATCACGTACGAGTCCTCGTTGCGCCGGCGTTTCTTGCCGGGGTCGGTGCCTCCGTGGGACGCCGCGATCTTCACGGCTCGAACCTCAGGTCGGTCTCGCCGATCCGCACGATGTCGCCCGGCGTCAGCTTTCGCTCGCGCGTCAGGCGGATGCCGTTCACGAACGTGCCGTTGGTCGAGCCGATGTCCTCGATCCAGACGCCGTCGCGCCGCGGCTCGAACCGCGCGTGGCGGCCGGACGCGTATTCGTCGCGGTCGATCGAGACGTCGTTGTTGCTCGCGCGGCCCACCGTCAGCGGGTGCGAGTCGAGCGTGAACACGTCGCCGGAGTCGAGCGCGGGGCTCTCGATCACGACGAGCCGGCCGAGGGGCCGCGCGGAGGGCTGCGGGATCAGGCCGGCCGCCGCCGCCTGCTGCGGCGCGAGGATCATCGACTCCTGGGGGAGGCGCAGGTCGCGGGCGGCAGAGCGCACGATGCGCCAGATGAAGAGGTAGAGGAGGACGAGGAACGCGAGCTTCAGGACGAGCAGCGTCGTCTCGACCTGGGCTGAAGCGAGCACTGCTCTCACTACTGCAGCTCCCGGGAGAAGGCTATTTCCGTCGACCCGATCGTGAAGCGCGTGCCGTCCTCGAGCTTCAGCCGCTTCACGCGCCTGCCGCGCACCTCGATCCCGTTCGTCGAGTCGAGGTCGATCAGCCAGTACGTCGCTCCCTCCTGGCGCAGCTCGGCATGCCGGCGCGACACGTTCGGGTCGGCGACCTGGATGTCCGCGTCCTTCGAGCGTCCCAGGACCGCGCGGCGCTTGTCGATCTCGTGGCGCTTGCCGTCCCAGGTGAGGACCGCGAGCTCGCGCTGGATGCCGAGGTCAACCGCAGACGCCGCCTCCGTGGGCTGGGGCGGCGCCGCGGTAGGCTTGTAGACCATCGTCGCGTTCGGCTCGGCCTGGCCCTCGGGCTCGTCGCCCGCCTTCGGGCTCGTCTGCACCATGCGCGTGGCGATCCCGAAGACGCCGACGTCGAGATCGTCGTCGGTCTCGAGCTGCACCTTCGGCGGCGAGAGGAGGACGTAGCTCTCGCGGCGCGCGTGCTCGCTCAGGTACTCGGCGAGCTCGTCCTTCAGCTGGTTCTCGTAGCTCGAGAACTGCTCGCGGTCGCCGGGAGCGAGGTAGATCGTGTACTCGTTCGGCACGTAGACGCGCGACACCGAGACGTTCCGGTGATCGTCCATCTCCTTGATCAGCTTCCGGGCGAGCTCGACCGGCTGCACGTTCGTGCGGAAGGCGCGGCCGAAGACGCCCTCGAAGAGCGACTCGAGCTTGGATTCGATGCTGCGGAGCATTGGCATGGGCGGGCCGGGTGTTCCCCGGCGGGGCAAGTCTAAGTCCAT
>CAZDEX010000033.1:5712-13057 GCA_964504405.1 uncultured Gaiellales bacterium
ATACGTCCGGACGGATGGACTAAGTCTTGCGTTCGAACGCCAGTGTGCCCGCCGTCAGCCATGCCGCTGCGATCAACGGGAGAACGGCCGCTGCGGGTGCGGCCAGGGCCGTTCCGGCGAGCAGCGCGGCGCCGAACGCTGCCGCGACCCAGGGCCCCCTGCCGCGTGCATACGGGAGCGCAGCCGCCGCCAGGGCGAGGACGGCCGCTTCCGCAGCGAGCGTCGGATGGAGCGCGAGCTGGTGCCAGAACGCGTGGGCGACCGCCGTGGGCCGCGTCGAGCCGGCGACCCCGAGCCCGAGCGGCGGCGCCGAGCCGTCGAAGGGGAGCGGAGCGCGGCGGAGCCCGGCGACGAGCGCTGCGAGCAACACTGCGGCGAAGGCCTGGAGCGCGCGCCGTGTCCGGCCGCGCACGAGTTGCGCCGCGAGCGGGAGAAAGGCAAGCGCGGCGACGGGCGCGAGCAGCGGCCCGGCCGCGAGCAGCAGGCTCGCGCGCGCGTCCTTCCACGTCAGCGCGACCCAGGAGGCGGCGACGAGCGCGTAGAGGATCGCGAGCCCCAGGGCGATGTTCGCGAGCGGGAAGAACGCGACGGTGAGCGCGAAGAGAAGCCCGGCGCGCGGCGCGGTGAAGCCGAGGGCCGCGCCGGCCCCGGCGATCCCGAACGGCCAGCCCGCCGGATAGAACGGCAGCCGGGCGGCGACCCAGCCCGAGGCGAGCCCCGTGAGGGCGCCGGGGAGGATCCGCTCCGAAAGCACGGCGCTCGTCGTGCGCGCCGGCGCTGCGGGCTTCGAGCCGCCCTTCTTCCTCCGCCGCTTCGGCAGCTCGCGCAGCTCGCGGGCGAGCCGCTCGGCCGACGGCCGGCGCTGCGGGTTGACGAGGAGGGCGCTCGCGACGGTCCGGCGGACCTGCTCGGGCAGGTCGGGCCGCAGCGTCTCGAGGGGGCGCGCGCCGCGCTGGATCTGCTTCGACGTCTCGACGAGGTCGCCGCCCCAGAACGGGTGCTGGCCGGCGAGCGCCTCCCAGAGCAGGACGCCGACGGCCCAGACGTCCGCCGCGCTCGTCGCGGTGTTGCCGTGCAGCCGCTCCGGCGAGATGTAGGCGAGCGTGCCGGGCACGTCCCCGAGGGCGGTGAGCGTGTCGAACTCCGCCATCTGCGCGAGCCCGAAATCGAGCAGGCGCACGTCGATCGAGCTGCTCTGAGTGTCGGGAGGCTGCGCCAGCATGACGTTGGACGGCTTGACGTCGCGGTGCACGATCCCGCGGCCATGCGCATGCGCGAGCGCCTCGCAGATCTGCGCGGCCACCTCGAGCGCGGCGTTGTCGTCGAGCTCGCCGGCGCGCATCGCCTCGCGGAGCGTGCGGCCCGGGATGTACTCGTAGGCGATGTAGACGTGCGACGGGTCGCGCGCGAGCGAGATGATCCGCTGGCAGCGAGGGTGCCGCAGCGACGCCGCCGCGCGCGCCTCACGCTCGGCCCGGTGCCCCGACTTGCCCTCGCGGGCAACGATCTTCAGGGCGACGTCGAGGCCGCTGCGCTCGTCGCGCGCGAGCCACACATGGCCCATCCCGCCGGAGCCGAGCGGCCGCAGCGGGCGATAACGGTCGAGAAAGAGGTCGTGTGCGAGGGCCGCGGAGGACACTCTGGGGAGGTACTCCGCAGCCAGGACATTTCCTTTGCTGCGCGAAGGAACGAGGTAGATTCGCCCTGCTATGGACCCTCGCGACGACGACGACATCGAGTTCGACTTCTTCGAGGACGAGCCTGCGACCACCGAGGCTCAGAGCACCTCGCGCGTTCGCCTGCCCCGGCGCGGGGGCCGTGGCACCGGCTCGCGCCGCCCTGCAGGGCCGCCGCGCGGGCTGACGCCGCTCCTCCGGCTGCTCGCGCTGATCGCGATGATCGTCGCGGTGCTCGTGTTCTTCGGGCTGCTGCTGCAGTCGTGTGCGTCGACGAGCAAGCACGACTCCTACAAGAGCTACATGGACAAGGTCGCGCTGATCGCGCAGGCGTCCGCGAAGGACGGTTCCGACGTCGCGAACGCGCTCACGACCCCGGGCGTGAAGGTCGCCGACCTCGAGGGCAAGCTCTCACAGATCGCCGAGGCGGAGCGGAGCAACGTCGCCGCCGCGAAGCGCCTCGACCCGCCGGGCAGGCTCCGCGAGCAGCACGAGAACCTGATCGAGGCGCTGCAGCTGCGCGTCAACGGGATCAACGGCCTCGCCGAGACGTTCCGCGCGACGGCGGGCTCGAAGAACACGACCGCGGACGCCGCCGTGCTCGCCGGCTTCGCGGAGCGGCTGCTCGCGAGCGACGTCGACTGGGACGACCTCTTCTACGAGCCCGCCAAGACGGTCATGCAGCAGCAGAACGTCACGGGCGTCGCTCCGCCCGAGTCGCACGCCGTCACGAACCCCGACCTGATCACCGCTCACTCGATGGTGCTCGTGCTCCAGCGTCTGCGCGGTGTCGCCGCAGGGGGCACGCCCACCGGCGTGCACGGCACGAACCTCGTCGGGACGAAGGTGCTGCCGTCGGGCCAGGCGCTCAGCCAGTCGCAGGAGAACACGATCACGGCGACGCAGGATCTCGCGTTTGTCGTGACGGTCCACGACGGCGGCGACTCCCAGGAGGTCGGCATCCGCGTCACGATGACGCTGCAGAAGGTGAGCGGGGGCGCGGCGATCGTGAAGACGCAGACGATCGACGTCATCGACCCGGGCCAGGACAAGGACGTCACCTTCAAGAACATCAACGTGACCGGGCTGTTCGCACAGCGCTCCGAGCTGCGCATCGATGTCGCCCCGGTGCCGGGTGAGAAGGACGTCACGAACAACAAGGCGACCTACCCGGTCCTCTTCTCTCTCGGCTAGCTAACGTCGAGCGATGCACGCGTCGGCGACAACTGCGCTGATCGTTGCGCTCGCGGGCGTCGCGGTGGGCGCGATCGGCCTCGGGCTCGCGTGGTGGGCGTCGGTCAAGGTGCGCCGCGTCCGCGAGGCTCAGCGGCTCCTGCTCGGCGGCGGCCGCAAGGATCTCGTCGACTTCGCCGTCTCGCTCCAGGGCCGCATCGACGATCTGCACAGCTCCGTCGACGAGATCGCCGCCGCCCTGTCACGGGTCGACCGGCGGGTCGACGGGACCGTGACCAACACCTCGATCGTCCGCTACGACGCCTACGAGGACACGGGCGGCCACCAGTCCGCCTCCGTCGCCCTCCTGAACTCGGCCCGCACGGGCGTCGTCGTGACGGCGATCCAGGGCCGGGACTACGCGCGGATCTACATGAAGGAGCTCGAGCGCGGCCGCGCGTCGGTCGCCCTCTCCCCCGAGGAGCAGGAAGCCGTCGAGCGCGCCATGGGGCGTTAGACGCCCTAGCCGACCTGCGCCAGGATCTCGTCGACGTTCGAGAAGTAGTGCGAGTGAGTGCGGCGGAGGGTGTCTTCGTCGTCGGCAACGAGGAGGACGACGCCCTTGTCCTCGGATCCACGCAGCTCACGCTCGCGTTCGGCGAACCGCTCCATCGCCTCCTCCGGATCCTCGAATCGCTCGATCGCCGGCTGGCTGCCGTCTCGACGGGAGAAGGTGAGGAGGAAAAGGCTCATTGGTCGCCACCGGGGAAAGGCGGTAACTCGAATGGCTGGCCGAGTTCCGATTTCCTGGCTTCGTCACTCATTGTACGCAGCCATTCCTGAATGTCAGCAGGGCCGCCACCATGCTTGAGATCCGTTCCCTGGAGTTGGGTCCAGCCGCTCGACCAGCTGAGCCCAGGCAGCCTGAGCCGTGGTCCGGAGTTGGATCTCGGCGGTCTTCGGGACCCAGTCGATGATGATGTGGATCGCCCGATAGCCGAGCTCGTCGCCAGTCTCTCTCGTGTCTTTGACCCGCGGGTTGTGGCCGCGTTGAGTCATAACGTCGCGGATGGCCTCCAGCACGAAGTCCTGGACCTCGAGCGTTGGCACGACGAGACGCGCGCCCGTGATGTCCTGCATCGACGACAGGCTCGTGGAGCTCCTCGAGAGCCTCGCCAAGATCGCCTCGACCGTCTTTGGCCTTGCGGCAACCTCCCATGCGGCGGCATTCGCGGGCGCAACCTGGAATTCTCTGAGCAGGATCTCACGCAGGTTATGGAGCGATTGAGACAGCGCGACCACGCTGTCGATGTGCATCGCCCTGAACGCGCTCACGACGGCGACGTCGGCGCTATCGGGCGGCCGCCGTTCCCGCACGGCGCGGCGAATCCGCCGACCGGCGGCATCGACCTTGCTCTTGGTCAGATCCACGTACGTTCTTCTTCGGGGCTTCATCTCCAAGTCCGCCCCGTCCGCTACATTCCGGCCAAGGTGCAGCAGGTTCTCGTGCTGAACGCGAGTTACGAGCCGCTCAACGTGTGCTCGCTGCGCCGCGCCCACGTGCTCGTCTTCAAGGGCAAGGCCGAGGTGATCGAGGAGCTCGATCGACCACTCCGCTCGGCCACCGACACGTACCGGTGGCCACACGTGATCCGGCTCGTCCACTACGTCCGGGTGCCCCGGATGGTCCAGCGGAAGATCTCCCGCCGCGCGCTCTTCGCCCGTGACGGCTGGCGCTGCGTCTACTGCGGGACGACGAACGGCCGGCTGACGCTCGACCACGTCATCCCGCGCTCCAAGGGCGGGGACTCGACCTGGGAGAACGTCGTCACCTCGTGCGCGCCCTGCAACCTCCGCAAGGGGAACCGCCTCCCGCACGAGGTGCAGATGGAGCTGCCCGCGCGCCCACGGCCGCCCGCTCCGGTGCTCTTCATCCGCCTCTCGACGCCGAAGATCCCGCAGCGCTGGGAGCGCTACCTGGGCCCGTACGGGACGTCGACCGCGACTGCGGCCTAGGGCTCGCTAGTCGACGAGCGTCCGCGCGGGCCGCACCGGCTCGTGCGCCTTGCGGTCGAGGGCCCACACGAACAGGGCGGCGAGGGGGCCGGAGAGCCACGACCACGGGTGGTGCCCGTAGGCGACGCAGAGCGCCGTCACGAGGACGAGAACCAGGGCGGGGACGGCGTACCTCACCTAGGTCGAACGTTCGACCGGCAGATCCGGGTACTGCTCCCACTCGGACCACGAGCCCGGGTACAGCCGTCCGTCACGGCCCGTGAGCGACAGCCGGTGCAGCACGACGCACGCCGTCACGCCCGACCCGCAGTACGCGACGAGCTCGCCGTCCGGCAGCTCGGGGAGCGGCTCGCTCCACGGCGCGTTGATCGCGTCCGGGATCCGGCCCGGGACGCGGTCGACGGGGTTCGGCTCGCCCCGCCAGCGGGCGGGCAGGCGCGCGTCGACGACGACCAGCCGCTCCCGCTCGTCTGCGAGCGTCTCGCGGTCGATGGTGTCGTCGTCTCGTTCGCGGGCGCTGAACGACCCAGGCTCGATCCGCTCCTCCCCGCCGACGAGCGGCCCGTGCCACGCATCGAGGTCTGTGACCGCGCAGTCGCCGTGGCCGAAGTGGCGCAGCAGCCACCAGAGACGCTCCGCCCCGCCCAGCGAGCCGTAGGCGACGACGAACGTCTCGCTGCCGATGCCGGCGCGCGACGCCGCGTCCTCGAACTGCTCGGCGGACGGAAGCGGATGCCGGCCGGCGATCCCCGCCGGGGCCGAGAGGTCGCGCTCGACGTCCAGGAACGCGGCGCCCGGGATGTGCCCCTCGAGGTACTGGCGCCGGCCCGCTTCCGGGTCGTCGAGCGACCAGCGGCAGTCGACGAAGCGGTACTCCATCTGTGACAGGAAAGCACGCAGCGGCGTAGTGGGGGCATGAGACGACTGCTTTCCCTCACCCTCGCGACGGTCGCGCTGCTCGCCGTCGCGGCACTCGCCGGCATCGGCCGCCCCGAGGCGGCGCACGGCGAGCTCGCCACCCCCGACACCGTGACGACGACCGGCCACGGCTCCGTCACCGCCGTCCCCGACGAGGCGGTGGTCGCCGCGGGCGTCCACACGCAGGCGGCGTCCGCGTCGGAGGCGCTGGCCAAGAACGGCAAGCTGATGAACGCCGTCGTCGCCGCGCTGAAAGCCGCGGGCGGCGACAAGCTCCAGACGCAGCAGGTCTCGCTCTCGCCGCAGCTGGACGCCCAGGGCCAGGTCACGGCCTACGCCGCCGACGACACCGTCTCTGCGAAGACGAAGGTCGCCGGCGCCGGCGCACTGATCGACGCAGCTGTCGGCGCGGGCGCGAACACCGTCAGCGGGCCCACACTCGACGTGTCGGATCGCGGCGCGCTCTACCGCGACGCGCTGAAGAAGGCGGTCGCCGACGCCCGCGCGAAGGCCGAGGCGCTCGCGGAGGCGGGCGGCTTCGCCGTCGGTCAGGTCTCGTCGGTCACCGAATCGTCGGCGGACGCCCCGACGCCGGTCCTCCAAGCGGCGGTCGCGAAGAGCGACTCCGCCACCCCGGTGGAAACCGGCACGCAGGACGTCGGCGCGGACGTCACTGTCACGTTCCGCATTCGCTAGTGGAACGCGAGGCGGACGGGCCGCTCGCAGCGGGCGCAAACGCTGCGAGCGGCCCCTTTCCGCTCTGCGACGTGGACCGGCAGCGGCTTCTCGCAGCTGCACCACACCGTCGGCTCCGGACTGGGGGTCAATCGACCCCCACCGGCGACGCGGCCGGCGACGGCTGGTGGCCGTGGCGCGGGCCGAGGTGGCTGTGCGTGTCGGTGCCGTAGCCGCCCGGGACCGGGATGTAGAACTCGGGATAGCCCCACATGCCGTGCTCGGAGACGTCGAGCCCCGCCGTCTCGACGTGATCCTCGACGCGGATGCCCCAGATCTTGTGCATCGCGAAGAGCGCGCCGAACGACGTCGTGAACGTGAACGCGCCGACCGCGACGATGCCGAGCGCCTGGATGCCGACCTGGTGGAACGACCCGGTGTACACGAGACCGCCGGTCCCCGTCGCGAGCTTGGTCGCGAGGGCCGGGACGGCGAAGAGGCCGGTCGCGAGCGTTCCCCACACCCCGGACATGCCGTGCACGGCGACCGCCCCGATCGGATCGTCGATCCCGATCGACTCGACCCAGATCACGCCGAAGACCGCGATCAGGCCGGAGCCGATGCCGATCACGACCGCCGCCCACGGGGCGACGAAGCCCGACGCCGCGGTGATCGCCACGAGCGCGCCGAGCGCGCCGTTCAGCATCATCGAGATGTCGGGCTTGCCCATCCGCAGCCACGCGACGCAGATGCCGGTGAGGGCGCCTGCCGCAGCCGCGATGTTCGTCGTCGTTGCGACGTAGGCGAAGAAGCCGAATCCGCCGAGGTCGACCGACAGCGTCGAGCCCGGGTTGAAGCCGAACCAGCCGAACCAGAGGATCAGCGTC
>CAZDEX010000034.1:0-4623 GCA_964504405.1 uncultured Gaiellales bacterium
TTCCTGCGCTTCCCGAGCGGGAAGATCGCGCACATGCACCTCTCCTGGCTCGATCCGCACAAGATGCGCAAGATGACCGTCGTCGGCCGCGAGAAGATGGTCGTGTTCGACGACATGGAGCCGGAGCGGAAGGTGACCGTCTACGAGAAGCGCGCCGGCGCCGGCGGTGAGCTGTTCTCAGGCGACATCTCGATTCCGAAGATCGAGACGACCGAGCCGCTGCGGCGCGAGTGCACCTACTTCCTCGAGCTGATCGCCGGCGAGCACGACAAGGCGAAGGTCGCGCGCGACGGCGCGCGCGTCGTCAGGGCGCTCGAGATGCTCACGACCTCACTGAACAGTTGAACGGCCATGGCTGAGATCCACCCGACCGCGACCGTCTACGACGGTACCGTCCTCGGCGACAACGTGCGCGTGCTCGAGAACGCGGTCGTCGGGAAGCAGCCGTCGCTCGGCTCGAAGTCGACCGCGAAGCGCGATCCGCTGCCGCCGACGACGGTCGGTGCGAACACCGTCATCTCGACGGGCGCGATCGTGTTCGCAGGCTCGTCGATCGGCGCGGACTGCATCGTCGGAGACCAGTCGTGCATCCGCGAGCGCGTGACGATGGCCGACGACTGCATCCTCGGCCGCGGGTCGCTGATCGAGAACGACACGACGGTCGGCAGCGGCACCCGCATTCAGGCCGAGGCGTACATCACTGCCTACTCGACCCTCGAAGAGGATGTGTTCATCGCGCCGTGCGTCGTGACGACGAACGACAACTTCATGGGCCGCACCGAGAAGCGCAAGGCGTTGATGAAGGGCCCGACCATCCGGCGCAGCGCGCGGGTCGGCGGGGGCGCGATCATCTGCCCCGGCGTCGAGATCGGTGAAGAGGCATTCGTCGGCGCCGGCGCCGTCGTCACGAAGGACGTGCCGGCGCGCAAGGTCGTCGTCGGCAGCCCCGCGCGCGTCCTGCGCGACGTGAACGAGGACGAGCTGCGCTCTAGCGGCGGCTGAGCGAGAGCCTGTACTGCACGGGGTCGCGCTCGGGCGTGACGAGCTTCGCCTCGATGTAGTACGTGCCGGCAACCGTCGCGCGGTACGAGAGGCGAATCTGCGCGCCGACGCGGCGTCCCTTCGCGACCGGTGACGTCGGGAGCGGCTCCTTCACGGTGCGCGGCTCGACGTTCTCGGTTCCGGGAGGCCAGAGCGCGACGCGGACGTTCGCACGTCCGGACGGAGTCAGGCGCGCGAACAGCGAAGCGCCCTTCGCGAGGTGCACGCGGTAGACGTCGATGTTGTCGTCCCAGAAGTCGAGCGACGCGCCGATCGTGCGCGGGAGCGGCGGCAGGGCGTGCGCCCACGGGCCTGCGTCGTCGTTCGGCTCGAGCCGGTCCGGCACGGGCAGCCGAGTACCGTCTGTCAGCGCGGTGAGCGAGCTGCGCACGTCGAGCGTGCCCCAGCCGGTGTACGCGTCGCGCCCCACCGGGCACACGCTGCACCCGGTCGACGGGTTCGCGTCGTCGGCGTAGCGCTCGAGCAGCCAGGCCACCTGATCCGGAGAGAGATGCGGGTCCTGCCCGATCAGCAGCGCAGCCGCGGCCGACACCTGCGGCGCGGCGAACGACGTCCCGATCCCCTGCCTGAACTCGGCGGGCCCGCAGTCGGAGAACGGCCGGCCGACGCACTCGCTCCGCGACGCGTCGACGAGGTTCGTCGGGATCGTCGAGAAGATCGCGTCGCCCGGCGCCGCGAGGTCGTTGTAGACCGCGTCGCGGTTCGAGTAGGCGGGAACCGAGCCGTCCTGGCGTACCGCGCTGACGCCGATCACGTGCGGGAGGGCCGATGGATAGTGCGCGTAGTTCCACGGCGTGTGCGGCGACTGCGGCCCGTTGCCGACCGCGGCCACGACGACCACGCCCTTCGAGTACGCGTACTCGATCGCCGCCTGCTCGAGAGGCGAGTACGTGTCGAGCGTCGGGTCGAGCGGGTCGCGCACCCCGCCGAGGCTGAGGTTGATCACCCGGGCGCCGTTGTCCGCGGCCCAGCGGATCGCCTCCACCTCGCCGCGGAGGGAGATGTTGCCGTCGGCGTCAACGACCTTGGCGATCATCAACTGCGCATTGAAGGCGATCCCGGCGATGCCGAAGTTGTTCGCCGGGTTCGCCCCGATCAGGCCCGCGACGAACGTCCCGTGGCCGAGGTTGTCGCGAAACGGCGACCCGCCCACGAACGACTTCGCCAGCACGACGCGCCCGGCGAGGTCGGGATGCGTGCCGTCGATCCCGGTGTCGATCACCGCAACCTTGACCGCAAAGAGCTTCGGGATGGTCGGCCAGAACGACCACGCCTCGTCGTGCGCGATGTACCACTGCTTGTCGGCGAGCGGCTCGGTGTTGTCGAACGCGAGCGCAGGCGCGGCGAGCAGCGCGCAGGCCACGGCCATGGCGAGGACGAGCCTCAGCAACAGATCGGCTTCGACAATCCCGGAGCGAGCCCCCGCCCCGGCGCCACGCGCACGCGATAGGTGCCCTGCTGCGGCGCCGCGCTCACGTTGAACGCACCCGTCGTGTCGGTCGTGCCCGTCGCAAGCGTCTGCCAGCCCGTCGCGCCGTCCCGGCTCCACTGCAGCTGGACGGCGGCATTCGGAAGCGCGGGCGCGATCTTGCCGGTTGCAGTGCCCTGTGCGATCGTAGCGTCCACGCGCGGCGCAACGGCGATCTTGACCAGCCCGACGCGCGCGTTCCCCCAGGCGAGCCGGTACTGCGTCGCAGCGGTCGGCTTGACGATCGTCGCGAAGGCACCGTCGGCGTCGAGCAGGAGGTCGCCGGCCGGCGCCCAGTCGAGGCCGTACGCCTTCGCCTCCAGAGCGACGCCGTCGGCGTTGCGCACGCGACCCTTCAGCGACAGGGCGCCGCCATAGGTGATCGTCTTCGACTGCGCGGGCAGCTGGAGAAGGGCCGACGTGAACCAGGTGGAGCGCAGGTCGAACGCGGTGCGCGCCTGATTGCCGTTGATCGTCACCTCCGATTCGTCGTCCGAGGTCATCGTCACCGACTTGACGCGACCGGATGGGCCGTCCATGGTCTGGATGTCGGCGAGCGCCGAGGAGAGCTTCAGCGTCTTTGCGACCTTCGCGGCGTCCATGATCACCGGGCCCCAGTCGTGGTACGGCGCGAGCGTGTCGTACGGGTCGGCGACCGGGACGAGGTACGGGACGTTCTGCCCCGTCGCCTCGAGCGCGGAAGCCGTCCGGCCGCCCGAGCTGGAGAAGAAGAGCGTGTCCGCGACCTTGCCCTTGTAGAGCACGACCTCGCCCTTCGTCGCGTCGACCGCGGTGCTCGTCGCGGCGGACTCGGCCTTCACGCCGCCGTACACCTGGCTGCGCGTGTCGCCGTAGAGGTCGTACGCGCGCCCCTGCGCGAGATTCGCGAGCGCGTACGATCGGGCAGCGACGGCCTGCGCTTTCAGCGCCTCCGGCGACCACGACGAGGGCATCTCCGCGGGGACCACGCCCTTCACGTACGCCTCGAGCCCGACCGTGTTCACGACCTGCACGAGCTTCCCGTCGCTCGACACGACCAGCTTGCCGCGGTACGGAACCGCATCGACCACGAGCGGCTGCTTGGCGGTGAACGTCAACGGCGGCTGCAGTTCGGGGTGACCTGCGAGCGCGAGCTTCGGCGTGAGCGTGAGCGCGCCCGGATCGAGCTTCGCCTTCGTCCCCGCAGAGTCGGTGACAGTCCACGGAACGCTCGACTCGATCGTCGTCTTCTTCGCGGACGCGAGCAGCACGCGGACGGTCGTGACGGGCGCCGGGCCGAGCGTCGTCCCGGTGTAGTAGTGCGCGAGGATCCGGTCGTAGCTCCAGCCGTGCTTCGCGTAGCCGTAGGCGCCCCACTGGCTCATGCCGAGGCCGTGGCCCCAGCCGTGCCCGCTGACGGCGACCGCGGACGGAGACGTCACGGTGGTGATCGACGACGTGGGCGCGGTCGTCGTCACGCCCGGAGCGGGAGCCGCAGCAAGAAGCGAGGACGCAGCGGCGCCCAGTAGAAGCAGGGAAAAAGCCCCGAGCAGAAGGGCGAGACGACCCACGCGGGTCACGGTAGCCGAGGTCTCGAGCGCCTCAAGCAGGGCTTTACGGAACGTTTCCATAGCGCCGCCGGCGGCAACCTCCTTCGTTGCCAAGCCAGGCATGCCTGCCGGAACCGACATCCCCTTTCCCGCCCGTTACCGGGACATTCGTTACCTCGCTCACGGAGGGATGGGCGAGATCTTCCGGGCGACGGACGACGACCTCGGGCGCGAGGTCGCCGTCAAGGTGCTCGCGGATCGGTTCGCCGAGGACGAGGACCTGCGGCGGCGCTTCAAGAACGAGGCGCTCGCGGCGGCAAGGCTGTCGGGCAACCACAACATCGTCACGATCTTCGACGTCGCCGAGCATGAAGGCCGGCCGATGATCGTCATGGAGTACCTCTCCGGCGGGTCGCTCGAGGACCAGATCAAGGGGCCTGTCGAGCCGGGGAAGGCGCTGGACTGGATCGAGCAAGCGGCTGGGGCGCTCGATGCAGCGCACGCGGCGGGGATCGTGCACCGCGACGTCAAGCCGGGGAACCTCCTGCTCGACGAGCGCGGGCA
>CAZDEX010000034.1:4723-11254 GCA_964504405.1 uncultured Gaiellales bacterium
CGCCGACGACGACCGCTGCATCCACCGGTGGGTCAGGCGCGTCGCTGAACAACGCCGGCTACGCGAAGATGCAAGCGGGCGACTATGCGGGCGCGCTCCCGCTGCTCGAGCAGGCGGTGCAGAAGCTGCGCGGCACAGGCTCGACCGACGAGGCGTACGCCGACTACAACCTCGCGTACACGCGCTTCGCGCTCGGACAATGCACAGACGTCGTGTCGCTGCTCGATCGCTCCGAGTCGATCCAGGGTCGCCGCAAGGAGATCGACCACCTCCGCAAGGACGCGCAGAAGAAGTGTGGCTAGATCGATCTAGGCGAGGCGAGCGGCGTACTGCTGCTCGTAGTAGCGCTTGTAGTCGCCTGACTTGATCGGCTCCCACCACTCGCGGTTCTCGCGGTACCACTCGACCGTCTCCTCGAGACCGCCGGCGTCGAACGAGTGGCGCGGCGACCAGCCGAGCCCGCGCAGCTTCGTCGAGTCGACCGAGTAGCGCCGGTCGTGGCCCGGGCGGTCGGCGACGTGCCGCACGAGGTCGGGGCTCGCGCCGGTCAGGTCGAGGATGCGGCGGACGACGTCCATGTTCTCGCGCTCCTGGCCGCCGACGTTGTAGACCTCGCCGGCCTTGCCGCCCCGCAGCGCCGCCTCGATGCCGGCGCAGTGGTCTTCGACGTGGAGCCACTCACGGCGCTGGCGGCCGTCGCCGTACACCGGCAGCCGCTGCCCCTCGAACGCGTTCGTGATGAAGAGCGGCAGGAACTTCTCCGGGTACTGGCGCGGGCCGTACGTGTTCGCGCCGCGCGTGATCAACGCGTCGGTGCCGTACGTGCGAACGTACGCGAGCACCTGCATGTCGCCGCCGGCCTTCGACGCGGAGTACGGGCTCGACGGGCGCACGGGCGCGTCCTCGGTGCACGGCTCCGCATCGAGGTCGATGTCGCCGTAGACCTCGTCGGTCGAGACCTGCAGGTGGCGGATGTCGTGACGGCGCGCGTAGTCGAGCAGCACTTGCGTGCCGAGCACGTCCGTGAGGATGAACTCGGCCGGCCCGAGGATCGAGCGGTCGACGTGGGTCTCCGCGGCGAAGTTGACGATCGCGTCGACGCCCTTCGCAGCGCGCGCGACGGCGTCCGGATCCTCGATCGCGCCGTGGAAGAAGTCGTGCTCGACCCCCTCGAGGTTCGCGCGATTGCCGGCGTAGGTCAGCTTGTCGAGGATGGCGACGGAGTCGCCGGCGTCGACGAGCCGCCGGACGAACTGCGAGCCGATGAACCCGGCCCCACCGGTGACGAGCACGCGCATCGCGCGAAGCCTAACGAGGAGAGGTCGGCATTCGGTTAAGACACGCCCGCAGGCCCTCGCGCCAGTGCGGGAGCTCCGGCGCGCCCTTTTCGCTGCGCAGGACGGAGTACGGGGGGCGTGGGGCCTTCGCGCCGAACTCGGCGGTCGTGATCCGGCGCACGCGGGTCGGGAGACCCGCCTCCTCGAAGATCGCCTCGGCGAAATCCGCCCACGTGCAGTCGCCCGCCGCGGCCACGTGGTACGTCCCGTACGGCAGGCGGACGATCTCCTTCGTGGCCTCCGCGAGATGGCCGACATAGGTCGGCGAGCCGCGCTGGTCGTCGACGACCGCGACCTCGTCGCGTTCCGCGCCGAGCCGCAGCATCGTGCGCAGGAAGTTGTGCGAGGTCGGCCCGAACAGCCACGAGGAGCGCACGATCCACGCCTGATCGCCGGCTGCCGCCTCGCCGTGCAGCTTCGTGCGCCCGTAGGCACCGAGCGGCGACGGCGCGTCCGACTCGACGTACGGCGAGCCCTTCGTCCCGTCGAAGACGTAGTCGGTCGACCACACGACGAGCGGCACGCCGAGCGACGCCGCGTTCTGCACGCCTCCGACGTTGACCGCCGCCGCGCTCTGCGGATCGTCCTGCGCTGCGTCGACGTTCGTCCACGCCGCCGCATGCAGCACGAAGTCCGCGCGCAGTCCGGGCGGCGGCGGATACGTGACGTCCCACTCCGCGCGGGTCAACCCGCGGGCGTGCGGAAACGTCTCGAGCAGCGCATGCCCGAGCTGCCCGCCCGCACCCGTGACGACTAGGTCGCGTCCCGGGCCGAGAGGATCGGTGTCTTCGTGCTCCACAGGTCGACGACGCGCGGGTCGTTCCACGGCACGCCGTGCTCGTCGGGATCGGCGGGGTCGTACTCCTCCGTCACGAGGTAACAGAACAGGCAGTCGGTGAGCGCCTCGTACCCGTGCGCGTGGCGACCCGGGACGTAGATCGCGACGGGATTGTCGTCGCCGATGTCCTCCGTGAACGCCTCACCGCTCGTGCGGTCGAGGATGACGACGCGCACCATACCCTGCAGGCAGACGAAGAGGTCGTCCTGCCCGCGCTCGTGAAAGTGCAGTGCGCGAATCGTGCCCTTGCGCGACTGCGCGAGGTTCGCCTGGCGGATCGGCTTCGGCAGCGTGCTCGCCCGCGCGAGCTCCGCGAACCAGCCGCGCTCGTCCTCGTGCCGCGTGAGCGGGAAGCGCTGAACCCCTTCGACCACTTACTTGTTCGCGCCCGTCTCGTCGATACGCCGGCCGATGTCGGCGAGATCGCCCCAGTGCTTGCCGCCGTCGTGCCACCAGCCCTCGACGCGCCGCACCGCGAGATCGCCGCGTTGCGCGTACACCCGGTTGACGTCCGTGATCTCGAGCTCGCCGCGGTTCGACGGCGCAAGCCCGTCGATGATCTCGAATACGTCCGGCGGGTAGCAGTAGAGACCGACGACGGCGTCGTTGGACGGCGGCGTGTCGTATCGCGTGTCGACGCGACCCGCCTTCTCGACGATGTCCGTGACGTTCATGTCGCCGTCGTAGACGACCACGCCGAAGTTCTCCGGGTCGGGCACTTCCTTCACGAAGACCTGCGCACCGTCGTTCCAGCCCTTGATCGCATCGGTCTGGGCGTTCTCGAAGATGTTGTCGCCGAGGCACACGACGAGCTGCTCGTCCTTCGCGAAGTCGCGCGCCATGCCAACGACCTGCGCGATCCCACCGGCTTCCGTCTGCACCTTGTAGGTCAGGTCGAGGTCGAACAGCATGTCGTCGGCGGCACGCGCACGCACGCGCCCGTCGCCGAGCAGGTCGATGAACTGGCCCGCATGATGCTGCCCGGTCACGATCAGCACCTCGTGGACGCCCGCCCGTTCCAGGAGCTGCAGGGGGTAATAGACCATCGGCCAGTGGCCCACGGGCAGCAGGTGCTTGTTGGTGACGCGCGTCAGCTCCTCGAGGCGGGTCGCGTTCCCGCCGGCCGCGATCAGTCCTTTCATGCCGGCGCCGATCCTACGGCAGCCGCTTCGACGTCGTGACCGCGCGCGGCGATCACGCCGAGAATCCCTGCGATCACGCCGACCGTCGCGACGCACGCCCACATCGTCGCGTCGCCGTACGCGCTCCGCACCTGCAGCCCGAGGAACGGGGTCAGCGCCCAGCCCACCGACCAGGTCGCCGAGAAGGCGCCCATGTAGGCGCCCCGGATGTCCGCGGGCGCGAGCGCCGCCACCACCGCCTGGGAGGTCGGCACCCACAGCAGCTCGCCGGTCACGAAGAGGATGATCACGAACGCGAGCGCGGGCGCCGACCCGTTCACGTTCAGCAGGAGGAACGGGACGCCCATCAGCGGCATCGCGATCCCGAGCTTGACCGCCGGCGGCACGAACCTCGTCCAGCGGGTGAGCCGCAGCTGGAAGAGCGTGACGGACACCGGGTTGAGGATCATGATCGCCCCCCACGCCGCCGGCGCGAGGTGGTGAGTGGTCGTCGCGGAGATCGGGAGCAGCGTCTCGGTCGCGATGTAGGTCATCGTCGCGAAGACCGACGAGAGCATGAAGAGCAGGAACGGCTTGTCGCGCACGATCACCGCGAACGAGCCGCGCTGCGGCGGCTCCTCCGGCGCGTACGCGCCGGTGCGCGGGATGTAGCGCCACGCGATCGTGAAGCCCCCGAGGGCGAGTGCGAGCGTTCCGATCCAGAGGTGCGGCCAGTGGTTTCCGATCAGCAGCAGCCCGCCGATCGGCGGCCCGATCGTCACGCCGAGGTTCGCCGCGACGCGCACCGCGGCGTACGCGGCCTCGGTGCGCTCGGGCGGGACGAGGTCGGCGACCATCGCCTGGTCCGCAGCGCCGCCGAGGCTCCCGAAGGCAGGCAGCAGCGCGAGGAGCAGCAGGCCCACGTTGGTGCGCTGCCCGACCGCGAGGAGTGCGGCCGGCACGAGCGCCTGGGCGCCCCAGCCGAGCAGGATCATCGGCCTTCGGCCCACCCTGTCCGACCAGTGGCCGGCGATGTACCCGACGACGAGCGACATGATCGCGCCGCCGAGATAGGCGAACGCGAGCTTCGACTGGGGCGCGTGGAGATCCTTGATCGCCCAGATCCCGAGATAGGTGTACGCCGAGGAGCCGGCGATCGAGCCGGCGAGGTTGACGGCGAGCACGGGCCGCAAGGCCCGGTCGACGTCACCGCCCCAGATCAGGCGGAACAGGCGTGAGAACAGCGTCATCGGTCAGCGGTGTGCGCGAGAGAACCCAGAACGACGCCTCGACCGCCGGGCCGATCAACGCCGCAAAGACCAAGGTACCGAGGCCGACAACGCCTCCCAGGAAAAACCCGGCGACGAGAACGGAGACTTCGATCAAGGCGCGGACGGCGCCGATCCGGAGCCCGAGCCGCCGCGCGCCGACGAGCATCAGCGAGTCGCGCGGGCCTGCCCCGAGCGCGGCGCCGATGTAGAACGCCGAGCCGACGCCGAAGCAGAGGAGGCCCGCGCCGAGCAGCCCGACCCGTCCGGCGACCGGCCAGCCGGACAGCTCCTGCACCGAATGCAGCGGCTGCAGCAGCGCGACGAAGAGGCCGATCAGGACCGCGTTCGCGACGGTGCCGAGCCCCACCCGCGCGCCGAGCCGCCACGCGAAGCCGAGCACGACCACCGCGACGACCACGTTCGCGAGCCCGAACGAGAGCGGCGTCCGCTTCGCGATCCCCTGGTGGAGCACGTCCCACGGCGGAAGGCCGAGCCGCGCCTCGAGGAAGAGCACGATCCCGACCGCGCAGAGGAACAGGCCGAGGACGAGCCAGGCCAGTCGCGCGGGCAACCCGCCACGGAGGACGGGAGCCGCGTGCACACGGGCAGGCTAGTTGCCTAGTGGACGGGCAGGAGGAGGACGAGCGTCCCCAGGAACCCGATCGCTGCTGCGAGGTAGCGCATGCCCAGAGCTTGGGCGCGCTGTTTTTGGGTTCCGTGTCGCGCTCGTACGGAAATCGTTAGCTTCGTCACATGCCGGCGCGCCAACGAGAAGGGACGGAGCAATGACCGAGCAGCACGACATCGACGACCGCCGCGATTCGATCGTCGTCGAGGGCGACGACAAGGATCACGTCTTGCCCCCGACGGAGCTCGATCCGTACACGCCCGAGCCGGAGCCTTCGGAGAAGGCGCGCACGGCGCTGTGGGTCGCCCTCGCAGTCGTGGTGATCCTGATCGTCGCGGTGCTCATCGCCGCCGTGCGCTGAGCGCGTGCTTGCCGGGCGCGACCTGATCGCCGAGCTCCGGCTCGCGATCAAGATGACGATCGGCGGGACGGCGGCCTGGTGGAGCGCGAGCGAGCTCGGCGCACAGCGCCCGCTGTTCGCGGCGCTCGTCCCACTCGTCGCGATGACGGGGGACCCGTTCGCCGCCGTGTCGGTCTCGATCGGCCGCATCCTCGGCGTGTTCGCCGGCGTCGGCATCGGGATCGCGGTCATCCACCTCGACACGCCGACGACCGCGAAAGTCGCGGTGGCGCTGCTGGCTGCGACGGTGGCGGGGATCGTGCTCAAGGTCGGCGACCGGCCGAACCTCGAGGTGCCGATCGCGGCGCTCTTCATGCTCGGCTTCGCAGCCGCCAACGTCGCCCACGTCGGCGTCCAGCGCATCTGGGAGACGGCGATCGGCGCGCTCGTCGCGATCGTCATCTCGACGCTCGTCTGGCCGCCGGACCCGGTCCGCGAGCTCGACCGCCGTCTCGAACGGCTGCGGCAGCAGCTCGCAGCCGACTTTGCCGCGATCGCCGACGACCTCGCGACCGGCAGCGGCGCGACGTCCGGCCAGCTCGACGATCTCCGCGCGCACTCGCTCGACGCGGTCCGCGACGTGTTCGCGCTCGAACCGGCCCGTCGCGCGCTCCGCTGGAACCCGCTGCGGCGCCGGGACGTGGCGAGGCTCGACGACTACGACCGCCGGATCAACCTGGCAGCGCGCGTCGCGCGTCACGCCCGCACGCTCGGCCGCGACGTCTCCGACGGGCCTGTGCGCGATCCGGCGCTGGCCGCTGCGACACGCGACCTCGCCGACGCCGCCGACCGCTCGCTCCGCGACCAGGACGCACGCGAACCGCTCGCGCGCGCGGGCGCTGCCCTCGATCGTGCATCCGACCCGGTCGTGGGGGGGCCGCGGCGGCGAGGAACCCCCCCCCCCACCACAACCCCGCCCCCCCGCCCGGCCCCGCT
>CAZDEX010000034.1:11264-12773 GCA_964504405.1 uncultured Gaiellales bacterium
AGCTTCGGCAGCTGCGCGCCGACCTCAGCTAAACCGCGGCGACCTGCCTGCGCGACGAGCGCAGCGCGAGCACGACGAGCAGAGCCGCCGTGCACGTCGCGACGAGCGGGGGTACCCAGCCGCGCACGGTGTCGTTGCCCGAGTTGAAGAACAAGAGCTGCACGTGCGTCCAGGCGAGCGTGAAGTGCGTCGCCGCGAACAGCAGCCCGAGCGTGCCGAGCACCGCCCAGCTCGAGCGGCCGACGGCGTCGGCGAACGCGATGTAGAGCACCGCAGCAATCGCGACGATCGCCCACTCGATGTTGCCGCCGTGCAGGAAGTAGAGCAGCGCGCCGCCGATCAGAACGCCGGCGCCGACGTGCAGCCACATGCCGTACGCACGGCGCGCGCCGCCGTCCACCGACAGCGCCACGCCGAGCAGGACGAGACCGACGAAGAGCGTGACAATCGCGGACCAGCCCCCGCCGTTCGAGAGGACGTCGGTGATGAAGTACCAGCCGGTGAGGATCACGAGCACGAGGAGCAGAGGGAAGCGGAAGACGTTCAGGGCGACGAGCGCAGCGACGAACGAAAGGAGCACGAGTAGCAGGCGGGTGACGTGGAACCCGTCGAACCCGTTGGCGCCCGTCGAGTGCGCCCAGCCGAACCACGCCCAGAGCGCGTCGAGGAACGCGAAGAACGCGCACACCGCCACGAAGGCGAAGACGCCGGCCGAGACGGGATGCGCGGTGCGCCGGAACGAGACCGCCACCGCGCTCGCCACGGCGAACAGCCCCAGGGCCGCAGCCGCGAAGCCCCCCTCGCTCCACCTGGACGCGAAGTACGCCCACCAGCCCTCGAGCGCCACGAGGGCGAGGAGCCCCGACGCGTAGACCAGGAACGACGAGTTCGTCCAGCGCGGATGCACCGGCTCCACGTCGTGATCCTCGGCCCCGGATCGGACGGAGCCGATGTACGGTTCGCGGCGTGACACGGCGGGACGTGGACAAGCTGCAAGAGGAGATCGAGGAGCTGTTCGCGGACCTGTGGCAGGTGCCGCGCTTCTCGGGGATCCGCCACGGCTTCAGGCCGAATGTCGACTGCTTCCACTCCGACGACCCGCACACGCTGACGGTCGTCGTCGAGCTGCCCGGCGTCGACCCGCAGTCGCTGCAGGTCGTCGCAGGCGAGCGCGTGCTGGCGATCGCCGGCGAGCGGAAGCGGCCCAAGATCCCGGGCCGCGTCTATCAGCAGATGGAGATCGAGACCGGTCCGTTCCAGCGGCAGGTGCGGCTCGTGGAGGACGTCGACCCGGCGCGCGCGGAAGCGACGCTCGAGAACGGCGTGCTCACGATCGTCCTCCCGGTCGACGAGCAGGCGACCGCCACCGGCCGCATGACGATCACGGTGCGCGCATGAGCGACGTGACGTTCGAGACGCCGAAGTCCGCGGACGAGGAGGTCGAGCTCCCGGCAGCGCTCCCGGTCCTGCCGCTCAAGGAGACCGTCGTCTTCCCGCAGTCGATGTCGC
>CAZDEX010000035.1:0-1505 GCA_964504405.1 uncultured Gaiellales bacterium
ACCATCACCAGGGCTATGGCGCGCTCGGCGACGGCCTGCGCGAAGCCGCCCGCGCCCCCGACGGAACGGTGGAGGCGCTGGAGGACCCAACGCGCCGCTTCACCCTCGGCGTGTTGTGGCATCCGGAGGAAGGCGACGACATGGCGCTGTTCGAAGCACTCGTCCGCGAAGCGGACGCGTACCGCGCCGCTCGCGCGGGATAACCGTCTCTTCGGGCCGCGGCTCAGGGCGACAAGGCTCTTCGCCAAACGACGTCACTAAGGCGTGCCGTTTCGTCCACAGACGATGCGGCGCGCGATCGCGGTGCCTACGGTCTCTTCGTGCCGAGGAGAGAGCCGATCGACCCCGAGGGCTTCTACCACGTGAGCTCGCGCGGCTGCTACGGACGGACGCTGTTCGAGAACGACAGCCAGCACGAGCGCTTCCTGACGATGTACGCGCGCGTTGCTCTCAAGTACGGCTGGGAGACACCGAGCTGGGCGCTCGTGAAGAACCACCATCACTTTGTGATCCACCTCACTCGCGGTGGCCTCTCCGAGGGAATGCGGGAGCTGCACGGCGGCTATTCCCGATGGTTCCATGAGATCTACGGCCAAACCCGCCAAGGGCATTTGTTCCGTCACGCGTTCTTCGCACGCCGGCTGAAAACCGAAATCGCTGTGGTGATCGCGTGCGTCTATGTCGACCGCAACGCATCGAAAGCGCTGCGACTTGCCCTGGCCGAAGAGGGTCGTTGGTGCAGCTATCCAGCGACCCTGGGGCTCGAACCACCACGGCCCTTCCATACGCCTTCGACACTCCTCAAGTTGATCCATGACTCTCCCGCGCAAGCTCGAGTCGACTATCGGGCCTTCGTCCAAGAAGGACTCGCCTTTCCGGGCCAAGACCCTTCGCCAAACGACGGGGTAAGCGCGCATGGTTGAATCGGCCAAGTGACCGTCACCGTGATCAACCCGGCGACCGAGGAGACGATTGCGACCCTCGAGTCGGCGGGGGTCGAGGAGACCGACGCGGCCGTGGCTCGCGCGAAAGCGGCATTCCCGGCCTGGCGCGACGTGAGCCCGCGCGACCGTGGACGGCTGCTGCGGCGGCTTGCCACGCTCGTCGAGGAGCACGGCGAAGAGCTCGCCCGCATCGAGTCGCAGAACGTCGGCAAGCCGATCGGCGGCGCGCGCGGCGAGATCGGGATGGTCGCCGACGTCTTCCACTTCTACGCGGGCGCGGTCGACAAGAAGCACGGCGAGACGATCCCCGTCGCCGGCGGCGTCGACATGACGTTCCGCGAGCCGCTCGGCGTGGTCGGCCTCATCGTCCCTTGGAACTTCCCGCTCAACATCTCCTCCTGGAAGCTCGGCCCTGCGCTCGCCTGCGGCAACACGGTCGTGCTGAAGCCGGCCGAGCTGACGCCGCTCAGCGCACTGCGGCTCGCCGAGCTCGCGCTCGAGGCCGGCATCCCTGAAGGCGTGATCAACATCGTCGTCGGCAAAGGCTCCGTCGCGGGACAG
>CAZDEX010000035.1:1515-12578 GCA_964504405.1 uncultured Gaiellales bacterium
CGTCGAGCATCCGGACGTGGCGAAGATCGGCTTCACCGGCTCGACCGAGGTTGGCCGCGGTGTCATGCAGGGTGCCGCCAACACGATCAAGCGCGTCACGCTCGAGCTCGGCGGCAAGTCGGCGAACATCGTCTACGCCGATGCCGACCTCGAGAAGGCTGCGGCAGCCGCTCCCTATGCGGTCTTCGACAATGCCGGCCAGGACTGCTGCGCGCGCTCGCGCATCCTCGTCGAGCGCAGCGCATACGACCGCTTCGCCGAGTTGCTGATCGACGCGACGCGCAACGTCAAGGTCGGCGACCCGTCCAGCGAAGAAACAGAGATGGGGCCGCTCATCTCGAAGCAGCACAAGGACACCGTCGCGAGCTTCGTGGAAGGCGAGCCGCTCTTCCGCGGCGATGCGCCCGACGGCAAAGGCTTCTGGTTCCCGTGCACGCTCGTCGAGGCGTCGAACGACGACCGCATCGCGCGCGACGAGGTGTTCGGCCCCGTCGCCGCGCTGATCCCGTTCGACGACGAGGCCGACGCGATCCGGATCGCGAACGACACGCCCTACGGCCTCTCTGGCTCCATCTGGACGGGGAACGGCGCGAAGGCGCTGCGCACAGCGCGCGCGCTCGAGAGCGGCGTGCTCAGCATCAACTCGAACAGCTCCGTGCGCGTGTCGACGCCGTTCGGCGGCTTCAAGCAGTCCGGATTCGGCCGCGAGCTCGGCATGCACGCGCTCGAGGGCTACTCGGAAGTCAAGAACGTCTTCTACTCAACGGAGGGCTAAGTGTCAGGTCGTCTCGAGGGCAAGGTCTGCGTGATCACCGGCGCCGGCGGCGGCATGGGCCGCGAGGCGGCGATCGTCTTCAGCGAGGAAGGCGCGCAGGTCTGCGCCGCGGACGTGAACGAAGAAGCTGCGCAGCAAACGGCGAGCGAGGCGAGAGACGCGTTTGCATTCCAGGTCGACGTCGCCGACGAGGCGAGCGTCAAGGCGATGATGGAAGCGACCGCCGAGCGCTACGGCGGCATCGACGTGCTCTACAACAACGCCGGCATCTCGCCCGACGACGACGCGTCGATCCTCGACACGAGCGTCGAGGCCTGGGAGCGCGTCCAGAACGTGAACACCAAGGGCGTGTTCCTCTGCTGCAAGCACGGCATCCCGCACCTCCAGAAGCGCGGCGGCGGCAGCGTGATCAACGTCGCGAGCTTCGTCGCGATCCTCGGAGCCGCGACGAGCCAGATCTCCTACTCCGCGTCGAAGGGCGCCGTACTGAGCATGAGCCGCGAGCTCGCGGTGCAGTTCGCACGCGAGAACATCCGCGTCAACGCGCTCTGTCCCGGCCCCGTCGAGACACCGCTGCTGCTGAACATCTTCGGCGACGATCCCGCAGCGCTCGAACGGCGGCGCGTGCACTGGCCGACCGGCCGACTCGCCAAGCCGAGGGAGATCGTGAACGGCGCGCTCTTCCTCGCCTCCGACGATTCGTCGTACGTCACCGGGGCAACGTTCCTCGTGGACGGCGGATTGACGGCGGCGTACGTGACACCCCAATGATGCGCATCAACCTCATGCTCGAGGGCCAGGAGGGGATCACCTGGGAGCAGTGGCTCGCGCTCGCGCAGGCGACGGAGGACGCAGGGCTCGAGGGCCTCTTCCGCTCCGACCACTACCGCGGGATCATGGACGCCGACGCCGGCGGGTCGCTCGACGCGTGGACGACGCTCGCCGGGCTCGCCGCGCGCACCTCGCGCATCCGGCTGGGGACGATGGTCTCGCCTGTGACCTTCCGCCCCGCGTCGGTGCTCGCGAAGAGCGTGACCACCGTCGACCACATCTCGAACGGCCGCGCCGAGCTCGGGATCGGCGCCGGCTGGTTCGAGCTCGAGCACGAGACGTACGGCTTCGACTTCATGACGACGCGCGAGCGCCTCGACGAGCTCGACCGCCAGATCGCCGAGATCGACCGCCAGTGGAGGACCGCCGCCGACGTGTGGCCGAAGCCGGTGCAGAAGCCCCGGCCGCCGATCATCGTCGGCGGGAGGGCGAAGCCGCGCACCGTGCGCGCCGCGGTCGCGCATGCCGACGAGTACAACACCGTCTTCCCGACCGTCGAGGAGGCGCACGACCGGAAGAAGGTCCTCGACGACACCGCGCGCGCGGCCGGACGCGACCCGCTGCGCTACTCGATCATGATCGGCTGCGTCGTCGGGCGAACGCAGGCCGAGCTCGACACGCGCCTCGCGCGGCACCCACAGCCACCGCCGATCGCCGGCACCGTGAAGCAGGTCGTCGAGCAGCTGCGCGCCTACGAAGAGGTCGGCGTCGAGCGCGCGATGCTCCAGCACCTGAGCCACGAGGACGTCGAGATGGTGGACGTGCTGGGCGACGTCGCCGACCAACTACGCTAGCCGCGTGCGCCTCTTCGTCGTGCGCCACGCCGAGGCAGCGCCCGGCGAGCCGGATGAGCTACGCCCGCTGACCGACGCGGGCCGCGCCGCTGCGCGCGCGCTCGGCGAGCGCCTCGCGCAGGAGCAACCGCAAGCCGTGATCTCGAGCCCGCTCCTCCGCGCGCGCGAGACCGCCGAGGCGATCGCACGCGCCGCGGGCCTGTCCGCAACCATCGACGAGCGCCTCGCGCCCGGTGCGAACGCCGATGACGCACGCGCCCTCGCACAGATCGAGACGGTCGTGCTCGTCGGCCACCAACCGGACTGCAGCGAGATCGTGCTCGCGCTCACGGGCCGCGACGTCTCGTTCGCCCCAGGCGAGATGCACGAGGTCGAGCTGTGAGCGTCGTCCGCGTGCGCGGACTGCGCAAGAGCTACGGCGACAACGAAGCGCTGCGGGGCATCGACTTCCAGATCGAGCCGGGCGAGGTCTTCGGCCTGCTCGGGCCGAACGGGGCCGGCAAGACGACGACCGTCGAGATCCTCGAGGGCTACCGCACGCACGATGCGGGCGAGGTCGAGGTGCTCGGCGCCGACCCGCGCCGCGCCGGCTCGCAGTGGCGCGAGCGCGTCGGCGTGATGCTGCAGAGCTCGTCGCTCTATCCCAACCTGACCGTGCTCGAGAGCCTGCGCACCTTCGCCGGCTACTACACCGCGCCGCGCGACGCCGACGAGGTCGCAACGCTGGTCGGCCTGGCCGAGAAGCGCGATGCGCGTGTGCGCACGCTCTCCGGCGGGCAGCAGCGGCGCCTCGACCTCGGGCTCGCGCTCGTCGGCGATCCCGAGCTGATCTTCCTCGACGAACCGACGACCGGCTTCGACCCGGGCGCCCGTCGCACCGCGTGGGAGACGATCCGCAACCTGCGCGCGCTCGGCAAGACGATCCTGCTCACGACGCACTACCTCGACGAGGCGGAGCAGCTCGCCGATCGCGTCGCGGTGCTGCGGGGCGGGCTGATCGTGCGCGAGGGCCGGCCGTCCGACCTGACGGGCGGTGCCGTCGAGACGGAGATTCGCTATCGCCGCGGCGGCGAGGACGTCGTCGAGCGCACGACCGACCCCACGCGCCGCCTCAACGAGCTGACCGCGGACGCGATCGCGCGCGGCGAGGAGCTCGAGGCGCTCGAGGTGCGCCGACCGACGCTCGAGGACGTGTACCTGGAGCTGACCGCCGAGTGAAGCTCTTCTTCCACGAGGTGCGAACGGAGCAGCTGCTCTTCTGGCGCAACCGCGAGGCGGCGTTCTTCACGTTCTTCCTTCCGGTCATCTTCTTCCTGGTCTTCGGCTCGATCTACGGCAACGACAGGATCGCCGGGATCCGCGGCGCGTCGTTCCTCGAAGCCGGGATGATCGGCTACGGCGTGGCGTCGACCGCGTTCGCCGGCCTCGCGATCACGATGACGATCCGCCGCGAGAGCGGCGTCCTGAAGCGCATCCGCGCAACACCGCTGCCGCCGTCGACCTACCTGCTCGCGGTCCTGACCTCGACGTTCGTCACGTTCCTCGTCGAGGCTGGGCTGCTGATCGCGCTCGGCCGCGTCCTCTTCCACGTAGGCCTGCCGAATCGCCCGTTCTCGCTGCTCGTCGTCCTGCTGATCGGCTCGGCTGCGTTCGCCGCGCTCGGGCTCGGGCTGAGCGGCGTCGTGCGCTCGGCGGAGGGATCGTCGGCCGTCGTCAACTTCGTCTACCTGCCGATGGCGATCATCTCCGGGACGTTCTTCTCGCCCAACAAGTACCCGGGCTTCCTGAAGGCGATCGCCGACGTCCTCCCGCTCACCTACTTCACCAAGCTGACCCGCGACGTGATGGTGCGCCACCACCACGTCTGGGCAGAGAAAGGCTCGCTCGCGGTCGTGCTCCTGTGGGGCGTATTCGGCTTGGTTGCAGCGATTCGCGGCTTCCGTTGGCAACCTCGTGAGGCGTGATACGTAACGCCGATGACGGGTAGGACGTTGAACTGATGATGGACGAGCCCACCATGGCCTTTGCCGTGCACCGGCACGACGCGCCCGCGATCGAAGTGCGGATCAACTTCGGCGTCTTCGCCGGGCGCGAAGCGACGCCGGCCGAGATCGACCGGCTCGCCGAGTGGCTCCTCGACGAGGTGGGCGAGGTGTCGATCATCTCCGAGGAACGGCACGAGATCGACGCGCACGTCGAAGCGTCGGTGCACCAGGTGCGGATCGAGGTCGCGTCCGACCGCGTCCCGGCCGAGGGCGCCGAGCGCCGCCAGATCGAAGAGCGGATCCTCGAGCGTGCCGAGCACTGGGCCCGCCTCTGCGTGGCCGAGCGCCACGCCGAGATCTCCGACGGCGTCTAGCTAGAGCGCCCGCTCGACCGCGTCGAGCGTACGCCCCGCCTGCCGCTGCGCGACCGCGTCGAGGCTGTGCCCTGCGAATCGCTCGAGCAAGCCGGTCAGGTGCAACTCGGTCCGCCACCGCATCAGCGTGCCGTCGCCGTCGGGCTCGAGGTCGAACGTCGAGTGGACGTCCGCGCCGCCGCCGTGCGCATGCACCGCCGCGTGCTCCGGCGGGCGCCGCTCCCGCACCTCGAACCGGATGCGGATGCTCGGCGCGAGCGGCAACGGCGGCTTGACCTTCGCCTCCCAGTGGTCTTCGTCGATCACCGTGTGGCCCCGCATCGCCGGCATCGCCGACGCGATCACGCTCGGGTCGGTGAGCAGCGCGAACACGCGCTCCGGAGGAGCTGCGAACCGGCGTTCACCCTCGACGATCGCCACGAAGGCGGAACGCTAACGGGTCAGCGTGACCTTCGAGAGGCCGAGCGGCTCGTCGAGGTCGATGCCGCGCAGCTGCGCAAGCCGCATTGCGACCAGCTGCCCGGGGACGACGGCGACGAGCGGCGTGAGCCACTCCGGCACGCCGGGGAGAAGCGTCAGGCCGATGTCGCCTTGCGCCCGCACGGCGTCGTCGTCCGAGATGACGACGGTACGCGCACCGCGCGCTGCGACCTTGCCGACCGCCTCCGCCATCGCCGCGAGCGTCGGGCCGCTCGGCGCGACGGCGACGACGGGCCAGCCCGACCCGATCGCCGCCACCGGCCCGTGCATCAGGTCGGCGGCGGAGTAGGACTCGAACAGGAGCCCCGAGAGCTCGCGGATCTTCAACGCGATCTCGAACGACGTGCAGTAGTTGATCCCGCGTGCCACGACCGTCCCGCCGTCGGCCGAGCCGAGCCGGTCGATCTCCGCAGCGTCGATCCAGGAGCGGTCGAGCTGACGCGCGAGCCGCTCGGGCACGCGCTGCAGCTCGTCGAGGGCGCGGTCGTCGCCCGTCGTCGTCGCGAAGAGCAGCGCGACCGCGCCGAGCGAGTTGACGTAGGTCTTGGTCGCGGCGACCGCCTGCTCCTTGCCCGCCTCGAGCTTCAACACGCCGTCCGCGGCGAGCCCAAGCGGAGACGAAGGCGCGTTGGTGAGCGCGATCGTCGGGCGGCCCTGCCGCTTCGCCTCCTCCACCACCTCGACGACGTCGGGCGACTTGCCGGACTGCGAGATGCCGATCACGAGCGCGCCGTCGAGCCGCGGCGGCTGCTCGTAGAGCGTGAACAGCGACGGGGTGGCGAACGCAACCGGGACGCGGCGCGCGCGGCCGAGCAGGTACTGCGCGTAGCGCGCGGCGTTGGAGGAGCTGCCACGTGAGGCGATCAGGATGTACTGCACGTCGCTGCGCGCGAACATCTCGCGCGTCCCTTCGGCGTAGCCGCGCTGCTTGTCGATCAGGCGCGCGAGCGCCTGTGGCTGCTCGCGCAGCTCCTGCTCGAGATGGCTCACGAGATTGCGTCCCGGGCGGCCTCGAGCGAGGCGCGACCGCCGCCGTAGGTCGCGACGTAGCCGCGCGCCCGGGTCGGCCGCCACAGCGGCAGTCCGGTCTCGATCACGACCACACCGTCGACGTCGGCCGCCTCGCGCATCCACGCGTGCCGGTGCGCGTCGCGCACGACGTAGACGTCGGCGGGCGGGACGGTATCGCCTTCGCGCACCACGTCCCCGAGCCCGTGCTCGGCCTCGCCCGCAGCGATGTTCGCAACGGGGCGAAGCTCGACGACCCGCGAGGAGCCGTTCAGCTTGACGTCGCCCTCGACACGGACGGCCCGGTGCGCGGCCGCCGCTCCTGCGTCGCGATCGACGCCGCCCGCGTGCGGCCGCGCCCACGAGGCGAGCCGGTCGACGCGCGCGGCGGCTTCCTGCAGACGCTCGACAGGCACGCCGGAAGCGAGAGCGGACTGCACCTCGTCGACGGCGTCCTCGTGCAGATCGTGTCCGACGATCAGCGCGTCGCAGCCCGCCGTCACGGCGCGCACCGCCGCCTCGCCCGGAGCGAAGAGCGTGCTCAGCCCCTTCATCTCGAGCGCGTCAGCGATCACGACGCCGTCGAAGCCGAGCTCCTGGCGCAGGAGGCCCTGGATGATCGCCGTGTCCACGGTTGCGGGAAGCTCGTCGACGCGCACGTGCGCCGTCATGATCGACGCGACGCCGGCGTCGATGGCGCTGCGAAACGGTGACAGTCCCGCCTCCACGTCGCCGACGAGCGCGGGAAGCTCGAGGTGCGAGTCCTGGTGCGTCGAGCCGTGACCGGGGAAGTGCTTCGCGCACGCCGCCACGCCGCGGCTCTGCGTCCCACGCACGAACGCGGCGACGTGGCGCGCCACGAGCTCGGCCTCGTCGCCGAACGCGCGCGCGCCGATCACCGGGTTCGCAGGGACGTTCACGTCTGCAACCGGGGCGAAGTTCCAGTTGACGCCGGCGGAGGCGAGCTCGGCGGCGATCGAGGTGGCGACCGCCTGAGTCGCCTCCACGTCGTCGATCGCGCCGAGGCCGGCGGCGCTCGGATAGGAGCTGCCGGTGTCCCATTCGAGGCGGGTCACGTCGCCGCCCTCTTCGTCGAGCGCGAGCAGAACGTCTTCGCGCTCTGCGCGCAGCTCGCCGCACAGCGACGCGAGCTGCTCGGTGGACTCGATGTTGTAGGCGAACAGCACGATCCCTCCCCCGCCCCCGGCGAGAAACCGCTTGACCCAGTCCGGCACGGTCGTCCCGGGGAAGCTCGGGAAGATGCAGCGCGCCGCGAGCTCGGCCCCCGCTCCGGCGCCGGCAAAGCCGACACCTTCGCTCCTTGGCGGCTCCGTCGAGCCTACGCCGCTCATCCGCGCACCGCGCCCTGCGTCAGCCCGAACGCGATCCGGCGCTGCACGAGCAGGAAGAAGACCACGACGGGAATGGCCGTCAGCGTCGAGGCGGCCATCAGCGCCCCCCAGTCGGTGTGGCGGCTCGAGCCGAGGAAGTACGACAGCCACACCGTCACCGTCTGCCTGCTCTGATCGTTCAGCAGCACACGCGCGAAGATGTACTCGTTCCACGTCGTGATGAACGCGAAGACCGATGTGGCGACGAGCCCCGGTCCCATCAGCGGCAGCAGGATCTTGACGAACACGCCGAGCCGCGTCGAGCCGTCGACCATCGCCGCCTCTTCGAGGTCCTTCGGGATCCCGAGCAGGAAGCCGCGCAGCGTCCACACGCAGAACGGCAGCACGAAGGTGAGGTACGTGACGATCAGGCCGCTCAGCTTGTTCACCTGGTGGTACTTCGCGAGCACGACGTAGAGCGGGATGATCAGCCCGGCCTGCGGGAGCATCTGGATGCCGATCACGAGCACGATGAACAGCTTGCGCGCGCTGAAGCGGTAACGCGCGAGCGCGACCGCCGCGAGGAATGCGAGCACGACGGAGATCGCGACGGTGGCGGAGACGACGATCAGGCTGTTCTTCACGTCGGACCAGAAGAAGGGGCGATTCATGGCGTCGCGAAAGTGCGCGAGCGTCGGGTGCAGCGGCAGCCACGTCGGGGTGAGCGAGACGATCTGCGCGTTCGACTTGAACGCGGTCGAGATCATCCAGAAGACCGGGAACACCATCACGACGAACAGCGCAAGCCCGATCGCGTTCCATCCGGCCTGGCGAGCGCGCTTGTTCACGCGACCTCGTCTCCGATCCGCACCATCCGCCGCACGTAGACGACGCTGAGCACCGCGACGATCAGCAGCATCAACACCGAGATCGCCGCGCCCCGTCCGAAGTCGCTCTTGAAGTAGCCCTCTTCGAAGAGGTACACGCTCATCAGGTAGTTGCCCGGCGTGATCTTCGCCTGGCCGATCAGCAGGTACGGCTGCGTGAAGACGCCGAAGTCCCAGATGATCGACAGGCTCGTGAGAATCAACAGGATGGGCTTGAGGATCGGCAGCGTGATGTCGCGGAAGACACGCCACGGGCGCGCGCCGTCGACCTCGGCCGCCTCGAGCAGATCGCGCGGTACCTGCGCGAGCCCTGCATAGAGCGTGATCACGACGAACGGCAGCGCGCCCCAGACAATCAGCAGCGTGACCATGCTCAGCTGCGAGAACGTTGTCGCATACCAGTCGTGCTGGTAGAAGTCGCCGATCCCGAGGTGCGACAGGACGTAGTTGACGACGCCGTTCTCGTAGTTCGTCATCCAGTACCAGACCTGCACCGCGACGACGACCGGCATCGACCAGACGAGCACGAGGCCGGAGGTGAGCAGGATGCGCACCCATGCGCTGAGCCGCACGAGGAGCAGCGCGATCAGCATGCCGGCGACGATCGTCAGCCCGACGTTCACCGCGGTGAAGACGACGGTGCGCAGGAGCGTGCGCCAGAAGACGCGGTCGTGCAGGACGGAGCGGTAGTTCTCGAGCCCGATCGACGTGCCGGCGTGGCGGATCAGCTCGAAGAGGCCGTACTTCTCGGTCGAGAGCTTGAACAGCCAATAGAGCGGATAGCCGAGGATGGCGCCGATCACGACCACGACGGGCAGAACGAGCCCGTAGGGGATCAGCGTCTCGAGACGCCGGGCGGCGGACCGACGCCGCCGCCGGGACGTCCCCAAGAGCGTCCCGGCGGCGGCGTTACTGCTGGTCTCTGACACCGGCTACGGCTGGTTCAGCACCGATGCGATGTTGTCACTGGCGGACTGCGCAGCCTGCTTGATCGACAGCTTCCCGGTCAGGATCTGCGCCAGCATGTTCCGGAGGATGTTGCCGTTCTCGACGTCGACCCAGTGCTTCGCCGTCGGGACGAACCAGCTCCGAGCAGCCGCCCGCTCGTTGACGCTCGCGCCGAGGAGCGAGGTCGTGTTCGGGATGTTCCCCTTGGCCTGCAGCGCCTTCTCTGCCGCGGTGCCGGTGAAGTCCTTGATCCAGTCCGCGGCGAGCGACTTGTTGCCGCTCGTCGCCGGGACGGCCAGGTCGGAGCCACCGAGGAAGCCGGGAATCGACTGCCCCTTCACGTGGCCCGGCATCACGAACTGTGCGGTCGAGCCCGTGTACTGCTTGCCGACGCAGCAGCTGAACCAGCTCGGGCCGACGATCGCGCCCGCCTGTCCCTGTGCGTAGACGTCGTACGGGTTCGGGTGCGTCTCGTCGGTGGTCTTGCTGGCCCGGGACGCGGCGGTGAAGAACGCCTTGTAGGCAGCAAGGCCGGCGAGTGACTTCGGCGAGGTCAGCATGCCTTTCCACTTGCCGCTGACCTGCTGGGCGATCCCTCCGCCGTAGTCGAACACGAAGCTCATCGCGACGTACCAGTCCGTGCCTGCGATGTAGACGGGCGAAAAGCCCTTCTTCTTGTCCGCCCTCAAGAGCTTCTGCGCATCCGCGGCGAACTCGGCCGTGGTGGCAGGCAGCTTCTTGATGCCCGCCTTCTTGAACAGGTCGGTGCGGTAGGTGACGACGCGCGAGCCCGCGTAGTACGGCACGCCGTACGTCTTGCCGCCGAACGCGCCCGAGGCGGCGAGGCCCTTGAGCCACGTCGACGAGTTCTCGAAGGTCGACTTGTCGAGCGCGGCGAACGCGCCGGCGGCCATGTACTTCGTCATCTCGGTGTTGCCCATCTCGATCACGTCGGGACCGCCGCCGCCCGCGAGGGTGGCGTCGAACTTCTGGAGGTGATCGCCCCAGCTCTGGTACTGGACGTTGACCGTCGCGCCGGGGTGGTCGGACTGGAACTGCTTGTTCGCCGCCGCGACGACGTCCGGCCAGCCGGACTGTGCGTCGACCTGCAGCCAAACGGTGATGCTGTTCGCCGCTGCCTTCTGCGTCGATGCGTCCGACGTCGCTGCGGTGAGCGCGGCGGCGACCAGGACGACAAGCGAGAGCGCGACGATGCTGCGTTTCTTCATCTGGTTACTCCCAGAGTCAGGCGGCTCAGTCGCCGCTATTGGTACAGACCACTCTCTACAAGCGTGGATGCTCTCACAGCGTTCACCACGTTGTCAATACCAATATTCGAACTGGTCTTTACCGCCGCCTTTGTCAACGGAGCGCCGCAGCCGCCGCGATCGCGACCGGGGAGGCGCCGCCGACGCTGATCTCGGTCACGATCCGGTAGCGGTCGCCGCGGTAGGTCGAGCTCGTGAACTCGACCACGTCGCCGGACGACGCGCGCGTGATCCGCTCGAAGAGCAGGGCGGGCGAATGGAGCGGGACGCCGAGCGCCGCGGACTCCTCTTCGTTCGTCACGGTCGGCTCCACGGTCTGCGTGCCGCCGACGATCGAGATCCCGTACCGGTCGGAGAGCAGGTCGTAGAAGGAGTTCTGCTC
>CAZDEX010000036.1:0-12521 GCA_964504405.1 uncultured Gaiellales bacterium
CGGCGGCATGCAGGGCCACTTCGAGCTGAACGTCTTCGTGCCGTTGATGGCGCGCAACCTCCTCCAATCGATCAAGCTGCTCGCGTCGGCGTCGCAGCTCCTCGACGAGAAGTGCGTCGCCGGCATCGAGGCGAACCGCGAGCAGGCCGAGCGCTACGCCGAGCTGACGCTCTCGGCCGCCACGGCGCTCAACCCGTACATCGGCTACGACAAGGCGAGCGAGATCGTCAAGAAGGCCGCCTCATCCGGCCGCTCGCTCCGTGACGTGGCTCGGGAGGAGGGTGTCTCGGACGACGTGCTCGACGAGGCGCTCGACTACCGCAAGATGGCCAAGCCTCACGGGTAGCGCGCGGCGCTACTGGGTCGGGCCGTTGGCGCACTCCGGCATCACGCGGAGTGCTGCGTGCGAGCCGAGGCTGCCGACCGCGCGCACCGAATAGGCGGCGCAGTGCCCGAGCAAGATGTGCGCGTAGCGCAGCGAGAACGCCCCCAGCGTGCTCGCCGTGACGGTGCGGACGGGCAGCGTGCCGGGCGCGGTCACTGCCACGCGCACGCGCTCGCCGGGGCGGAAGTGCGTCCCCTGGACGGTGAACGGGCTGAGATCCGGCACCGCGACACGCGGCGAGGCCGCCGAACCGGCCGAGGACGCCGACGCAGCTACGGCCGTGACGAGCGCGGCCGCGCCGGCCAGGACGGCGAGGCGGGGCATCCCCGCAGTTCTACCCGATCGCGCCGGAAACCACTCGCGCCCCTTGCGCTCGACCGGGAGAAAGAGGATCATCCGGCGCTGATAGAGGTAACGAGATCAGCGCCGAATCGCCGATCTCGGGGCGGCAGGGAACATCACGAGAGGGGAGAGAACACAGTGAGTAGGCGTCTTCGCGTTACTGCGGCACTCGCGCTCGTCGCGCTGGCTGCCGCGGGCCTCGCGCTCGTTGCGGGCTCCGTGAGAAGCGGTGCCCCGGCTGCCCGGGCGGGGAGCGAGCATCAGGGCCTGGCCTTCGCCAGGCACGATCGGGACCTTTTCAGCGTCAACAAGACGGGCGACAAGGAAGGGCCCGGGAGCTACGCCGACCAGCAGGCGGAGCTGAATGCCTACCCGGCGGACTCGATCACGGACGACGAGATCGCAGCGGCACAGGCGGCGAGCGTGGCGGTCGCCTCGCACGGGGTCGGGAACGGGAAGAGCTCGACCTCGTCGTGGTACTCGCTCGGGCCGACCGACGCGATCTACCCGGCATTCCTGAACCGCCACGGAAGCGACTACATCACCTCCGGCCGCATCACCGCCCTGGCGGTTGCGCCGGACTGCAACACGCAGAAGTGCACCCTCTGGGTCGGCGCCGCGGGCGGCGGCGTGTGGCGGACCGACAAGGGCCTGTCCGGCAACGGCGGCTGGGTCAATGTCTCCGACGGCTCGTTCGCTTCCGGCGCCATCGGCTCGCTCACCTACGACGCAGCCCATCACACCCTCTACGCAGGCACGGGCGAGGATGCGGCGGCCGGCGACGCCGAGGCCGGTGTCGGCATCTACAAGTCGACCGACGGCGGGACGACGTGGTCGGCGCTCGGCGGAAACGCCAACTTCAAGAACCGCGCGGTTCGGCAGATCGCTGTCGACCAGAACGATCCGACCGGCGACACGATCTTCGTCGCCGACGGTCGCGGCGTCCACGGCATCTCGTCGACCACGGCGGGCGCCGTCTCGGCGATCCCGGGCGGCCAGCCGGGCGTCGGCATCTGGAAGTCGACCGACGGCGGCGCGACGTTCACCCTCGAGCAGGCGACGCCCGTGACCGTGGGCGGGACGACGTTCCCCTCGAGCTTCGGCTCGACGCGCGGTGCCACGGACGTCGCGGTCGACCCGACGCATCCGGGCGTGGTCTACGCCACCGCCTACCAGAAGGGCGTCTGGCGCTCGACCGACGGGGGCACCACCTGGTCGAACATCCATCCCGGCTTCGGCTCCAATGCCGATCGCAGCGAGTTCGCGGTCGCGACGACCGCAGACGGGCACACGCGGATGTACGAGACCGAGGGCGACAGCGGCACGCCGTACAGCCGGTTCTTTGTCGCCGACGGGGTGGAGGCCGGTTCCCCGGCGTTCACCGACAAGACGAGCGCCAATCCGGCCGACCCCGGATATGCCACGTACAACTTCTGCACGGGGCAGTGCTGGTACGACCAGGGGGTCTACAGCCCGGCGGGAAGCCCGAACATCGTCTACGTCTTCGGCTCCTACGTCTACGGGGAAGCAGGTGGGATCTCGAACGCCCGCGCGCTCCTGCTCTCGCAGGACGGCGGGAACACGTTCACGGATCTGACGGAGGACGGGACGTCTGCCACGGCTCCGAACGGCCTCCATCCCGACCAGCACGCGCTCGTCACCGTTCCGGGCAATCCCCTGCAGTTCTTCGAGGGGTCGGACGGCGGGCTCATGCGCTCGGACGGCACGCTCGTCGACACGTCTTCGCGCTGCGACAGCCGCGGGCTCGACGCGACGTCCCTCGCCCGCTGCAAGCAGCTGCTCTCGGCGGTCCCGGGCGTCCTGACGAGCCTGAACAACGGCCTGCAGACCCTGCAGTTCCAGAGCCTGTCGGTGAACCCGGCGAACGCGAAGAACGTCCAGGGCGGCACCCAGGACAACGGGACGTTCGAGACCAGCGGGTCGAGTGTCGTCTGGCCGCAGACGATCTTCGGCGACGGCGGTCTCTCCGGCTTCGACGCGACGAACCCGGACTTCCGCTTCCACACGTACTACGCACAGCAGGTCGACGTCAGCTTCGCCGGGGGCCAGCCGCCGTCGTGGGACTGGATCTCCGACCCGCTGTTCGCGGAGAACGCCCTGTTCTACTTCCCGATCATCACCGACCCGGTGGTGCACGGGACGATGTTCGCCGGTCTCAACCACGTCTGGCGTACGCAGGACGACGGCGGCCCCCAGGCCTACCTCGACCAGCACTGCAACGAGTTCACCGGCGACTTCACCGTCCAGTGCGGTGACTGGGTGAAGCTCGACGGCCTGTCGCTGACGAGCTCGCTGCGCGGCACGCGCGCCGGCGGCGTCATCTCGTGGGTCGCTCGGGCAGCGTCCGACACGGGAACGCTCTGGGCCTCGACGCAGACCGGCCGCGTCTTCATCTCGAAGAACGCCGACGCCACGCCCGAGACGGCCGTGACGTTCACGCGTCTCGACACGCTCGCACCGAACGCCCCGCGGCGCGCGGTCTCGAGCATCTACGTCGACCCCGCGAACCCGAACCACGCCTGGATCTCGTATCTGGGCTACAACGACACCACGCCGGCGACGCCGGGTCACGTCTTCTCCGTGACGTACAACCCGACCGCGGGCACGACAACGTGGGTGTCGCTCGACGGCAGCGGCGCCGGGGCGATCGGTAACCAGCCGGTCAACGGGGTCGTGGCCGACACGAACGGCGACGTCTACGCGGCGACCGACTTCGGCGTCGTCCTGCTCGCAGGCGGCGACCCCACGAGCGGCTGGACGCTCGCCGCGCGCGGGCTGCCGGTCGTCACGGTGGCCGGCCTGACGATCAACCCGGCCGCGCACCAGCTGCTCGCAGCGACGCACGGCCGCGGCGCCTACCAGCTTACGCTGCCGTAGGCCCGGCGGGCACGTCCTCGACCGGAAGGGCCGCCCCGCGGGCGGCCCTTCCGGGCCCGGGAACGAGGGCCAGACGACGGGGCCGAGCCTGATATCGCCCCGCTATTGCGGATCCTCTATTTGCGGTTTACGATGCGCCCGGCTCGGCCGGAGATGCACGACCGGGGCCTGGGATCGGGTCGCATCAGCGTGTTACCAGGGGAGGAAGAATGGGACTGAGAAGGAACCGGAGGGCGCTCGCCGTCCTCGCGGTCGTCGTCCTCGGGCTCGTGGTGGTCAGCGGGGGCCTCGTTGCGAAGAGCCGGACGCACAGCGCAGCCTCGCTCCAGGCGAAGCTCGAGGCCGGGGACGCGCGCACCGGCTCGCAGGCCATCGCGAGCGGGAACGGCGACGAGTCTGCGCAGCTTCTGAACGCACAGCAGCAGTGGGACGACGCGCGCCTCGCGCCGAACGGCATCCTCGATCCGGGCGCGTACTCAGCGGCCTACGGAACGTTGACCGGCCTCGCGCCGGCCGGCTCGTCCTGGCAGGAGCAGACCAGACTCCCCTACGACTCGGACGATCCGAACTATCGTGACTACTTCTCGAACTCGGGCGCAGGCTCGGGTCTCGTCACGGGCCGCATCACCGGCCTCGCGGCAGACGCGAACGGCGACGTGTACGCGGGCGGCGCGAACGGCGGCGTCTGGCGCTCGACCACGGGTGGCGGCAACTGGACGCCGATCGCGGACGCGCTGCCGTCCCTCTCGACCGGGACCCTCGAGCTCGACCCGCAGACCGGCTGGCTCTGGTACGGGACCGGCGAGGCGAACACCGGCGCGACGAGCTACGTCGGATCCGGCGTCTACGTCCTCAAGAGCCCGACGACCGGCGCGTTCGCGCCGGGCGACCGCGCCGGCGGCACCGAGCTCGAGAGCACGACAATCGGCCATCTGCGTTTCGCCGGCGACCGCGTGTGGGCCGCCACCTCGCGCGGCATCTGGTGGCATTCGCGGACCGACACGAGCGGCCCGTGGACGCTGTCCTTCGCGCCGAATCCGAGCTATCTGCCGGGTGGGGTGAACGCGGGCCAGCCGCTCACCTACATCAAGAACATCGTCAACGACATCGCAGTCGACCCGGCGAACGCCAATCACGTGATCGCGGCGATCGGGTGGCGCGGCGGTGCAACGTACAACGGCTTCTACGAGACGACCGACAACGGCGCCACCTGGAACGAAGTCAATCCGGGCGGCGCGATCAACCCGAACGACATCGGCTACGCGACGTTCGCGTACTCCGGCGACGGGTCGAAGCTGTACGTGATCAACGAGTCGGTGCAGCGGTACAACCAGCTCACGGGGACCGCGGCCTCGAACAGCCTGCTCGACGGCATCTACGTGTCGAACACCGGCAACCCGGCCGGGCCGTGGAACAAGATCGCGGACTCGACCAAGCTCGCGAACTCCGGCTCCGCGCTCAAGCAGGCGCTCGGGGGGAAGGGCTACGGCCCGGGCGTCCAGGCCTGGTACAACCAGTCGCTGATCGTCGATCCGACGAACGCGAACCACGTGGTCGCCGGGCTCGAGGAGGTCTACGACACGACCAACAGCGGGTCGACCTGGAACACGATCGGCCCGTACTGGAACTTCCTGTTCCCGTGCTGGACGCTCACGACGCTGTACCCGCCGGACGGTCAGAGCGCGTGCTCCCAGACGACGCACTCGGACCAGCACTCGCTCGCGATCGGCACCTACAACGGCGTGCAGTACGTGTACTCGGGCAACGACGGCGGCGTCTATCGCCGTCCGCTGAACAGCACGGCGGTCGACAGCCTCGGCCATGCGACCGACTGGCAGAGCCTGAACGACGGCACGCTCGACGCCCTCCAGTACTACTCGGCGAGCGTCGGCGCGTTGAACCCGGCGAAGGCGCAGTACGCGCCGGCCGGGTCGGGCAGCGTCCTCGTGAGCGGCGGCCTGCAGGACAACGGCGGCTCGCTGCTGCGGCCGGGCGCCGCGAAGATGAGCTCGAACTTCGGCGGCGACGGTGGCGACACGCTCGTCGACCCGAAGGACGGGTGCAACATCGTGCAGGAGTACGTCTTCCTGACGATGGAGGTGACGAACGACTGCGCGTACTCGTCCGACCCGCAGCAGTTCGTCGACCTCTCGAAGGCGACGACCTATCCGATCTCGCCGCCGGACGTCAACGCGCGCTTCATCGCGCCGTTCACGGCCGACGCGAACAACTCGAGCAACTGGCTCGCCGGTGGCCACTCGATCTGGTTCCAGACGAACGGCTACGGCATCCGGTCCGGGAGCGCGTGGACAGCGGTGAAGACCTGGGGAACCGACACGCGCCGCGTCACGACCGCCATCGGCTACGCGGGCGGCAAGGCCGTCGCCGCGTGGTGCGGGCCCTGCAACGCGGGCTCGGCGTTCACACGCGGCTTCGCTGTCGGAAGCTACGACGGGACGGCCTGGACGTGGACCGACGTCACTCCGCCGGCCGACTTCCCGAACCGCTACATCAGCGGGGCGGCGGTCGACCCGAAGAACCCGAACCACATGCTGCTTGCCGTGAGCGGCTTCTCGCGCCGCTTCGCGGAAGGTCCGGGCACGACGTACGGCCACGTGTTCGAGTCGACGGACGGCGGGACGACGTGGGCGTCGATCGACGGCACGACGTTCCCCGACCTGCCGGCCGACAGCGTCGCGATCCTCCCGAGCGGCGGCATCGTCGTCGGCACGGATCTCGGCGTCGTCTACCGCGCCAAGGGCGCAACGGCGTGGCAGCGCCTCGGCGGCTCGTCGCTCCCGGCAACCGTCGCCATGACGGTGCGCACGGGCCCCGACGGCTACCTGTATGCCGCGACGCACGGGCGCGGCATCTGGCGCATCTCGACCAAGGGCCTGTAGGCCCGACCGACCGAGCAGTGGGACGAGCGGGCCGCCTCCGGGCGGCCCGCTCTAGAGGCTTGATGCGCATTTCGAGCCCGCACGGATGGTGGCTCAGACACGGCGCATCTCGCCCTGCTCGGGCTTGAACGTAGGCACCGCTATGCCCTGCGCCCGAGCAGTGCGACCTGCTTGGTCCGAGCCATCCCCGCACGCACTCCAATACGCATCAAGCCTCTAGCTCTTCTTCGGGAAGCCGAGGTCGTAGCCCTTGGCGATGATCGCCTTGAGCTCGTCCCCGATCTCCTGCACGGCGGGCGCCGAGCCGAGCGCGCCCGCCTGGATGCGGAGCTTGTCGGGCGTCGACCGGCGCGCCAGCGGGCCGAGCGCCCGAAAACGTGCCAGAAGGCTCTGGTAGGCGTCGATCAGGGCCGCGTGCTCGGGCGCCACGTGGGCGGGCGGGGTGATTGCGCGCAGGTCCGCGATCGTCGTCTTCAGCCGGGCCTCGATATCGGCGAGCCGCAGCCGGGCCCGCTCCGGCACGCGGATCGCCTCGAGGGCGAGCCGATCCTTGAGGATCGCGCCCTGGGTCGCCGGGAGAAGGGCTGCCATGCGCTGCTCGTAGTCGCTCTTGGCGGTGCCGCTCCTCGTGGGCGAGTTGCCGCAGGCGGTCAGGGCGATGGCGATCAGGCCGATGACGGCGATGCGCACGGGCGCAGCATACGAGAGCGTTGCGTGGCTTGGCATTGAGTCGTATATTTCAACCTTGCGGCCTCACCGGCCGCTCGAAAAAGGGGGAGAGCGTGAGGAGCAACACCCGCTGGCTGCGGAGGCTCGGCTTCTTCGCGGCAGTGACCATGATCGCGGTGCTGATGGGCATGGCCCAGAGCGCCAGGGCGATCAGTCCTCCCGGCGAGACGAACTCCGACGGGACGACCGAAGGCATCCAGGCCCCGGCCGCCGGTGAGGGCGCGCAGACCGGCTCGGGCGGCCAGCCCGGCAATCCGAGCTCCGGCGTGCACGACAACGGTCGTGGCGGCAACACGTACGTGAACGACCCGTGTCTCGACCCGGCCGCGTCGCCGGACCCGACAACGCGGCCGCGGAGGGGCGTGACGCAGTCCGAGACCGATCTCGCCGTCGACGGGCAGAACATCGTCGTCGGGTACAACGACTCCCTCGGCTTCTACCGCAACGACGGTGGCCTCTCCGGGTTCTCGTTCTCCGTCAACGGGGGGAACACCTTCATCGACGGCAACGGGCTGCCGCCGGTTCTCCGCGGCCCCGGATACCCGACGCCGGGCTTCGACCACTACCTCGGCGACCCGTCGCTCGTGGTGAATCACACGACGCACACGTTCTACTACGCGTCGATCTACTTCCCGCCGACCGGCGAGCAGACACTGTCGGTCAACTCGGGGACCTTCCAGACGGCGCCACCGCAGACCGATGAGAGCGTTGCGAACACGCGCTGTGCGAACAACCCCGCCCTGCGCCAGATTCCCGACACGACGAATCTTCCGAAGGAGAAGATCGTCTGGAGCCCGCCGCACGTCGTGGTGAACGACGAGCAGCTCGGCTGCAAGACCCAGGTCGGTTGTGCGGACCTCGACAAGGAGTGGCTCGCGATCGACCAGGCCACGGGCGAGCTGTACATCACGTACACCACGTTCGGCGCCGATGGCAGCACGCCGATCGACCTCGTTCGCTCGAAGGACGGCGGCGTGACGTGGGAAGGCCCGTTCGTGATCGTCCCGAACCTCGACGACGCCTTCAACCAGGCGACCCAGCCTGTGGTCACGCGGAATCCGCTGACGGGCAACACGCGCATCACCGTCACGTGGAACTCACGCCGGTTCAGCCTGATCACGGGGGCCGAGGTCCAGGACAGCATCCAGTCGGCGTACTCGGACAACGACGGCACTACGTTCTCGACGCCGACCACGGTGCACGACACGAACCCGCAGGGCGAGCCGATCGGCTACAACCGCGGCCGATCGCAGATCTTGAATGCGCCGTATATCAACGTCGACCCGACCAACCCGTCGGTGCTCTACGACACGTACTTCAACGGGAAGACCACGCTGCCGGCGACGACCGCGATCGCCAAGGCGGGCGACATCCTGATCAGCAAATCGGTGGACGGCGGCGCCTCGTGGCTCCCGCCCGTCAAGGTCAACGACGATCCGGGAACGACGAGCCACGTCTTCCCGTCGGTGCAGGTCGACAAGCACGGCTACGTGTACGTCGCCTGGACCGACCGGCGTGACGACCCCGCGAACATCTTCACGAACATCTACGCGGCGGTCTCGCACGACGGCGGTGCGACGTTCGGCCAGAACAAGGTGCAGACCGACGTCGCGACGACGTGGTTCGCACGCACCGATGCCGCCCCGAACTTCGGCGATTACAACTCGAGCGAACTGCTCGGGGACAACCAGTTCGTCACCACCTGGGCAGACGCGCGGTTCCAGCCGCCGTACTGCACCGGCACCGAGCCGTTCTGCTTCACGTTCCCCGGTGGCCCCGGCGGCGTGACGCGCAACCGGCCGGCGACCCCGGACACGATCTTCACGATCGCGCAGGGGCTCGGAGTGGGAAACAAGTAGAGCTCCGCGGAGCCGTGGACGTCGGGGAGGCCGCCTGCGGGCGGCCTCCCTTTTCTTTGTTACAATCGATGCGTATGCGTGCTGCGATCGGTGCCCTGTTCCTCGCGGCGATCCTCGCCGCCACGGCCTCCGCACACTCGGCGTCGACGGGCCTCCAGGGCGTCGTCACGCGCGGCCCGATCACGCCGGTCTGCCAGGAGGGCGTTCCCTGCAGCGCTCCCGCCAAGCACGCGACACTCACGTTCAGCCGGAACGGCGTCTCGTATTCCGCGACGACGGACGACCAGGGCCACTACCTGATCCACCTCGCCGCGGGGACGTGGACGGTGCGCATCGCGCCCGCCACGAAGTTCGGCTTCAAGCCGCAGGCGGCCTACGTCCGCGCAGGTGTCGTCCGCGTGCAGAACTTCTCGATCGACACCGGGATCCGCTAGTAGGCGACCGCACCGCGGCCGGTCTCGGCCGCGTGGCGCTGCTCGTCCGCGCGGTAGCTCGAGCGCACGAGCGGCCCCGAGAAGACGGAGCCGAAGCCGAGCGCCTCGCCCTGCTCGCGGAACCACTTGAACTCGTCCGGGTGCACCCAGCGATCGATCGTCGCATGCTTCGGGCTCGGCTGGAGGTACTGGCCGATCGTCACGACATCCACGCCGTACGCGCGCAGGTCGCGCATCGTGTCGACGACCTCGTCGTTCGTCTCGCCGAGCCCGACGATGATGCTGCTCTTGGTCAGGACGTTGTAGTCCGCGATCTCCTTGGCGCGGCGGAGCAGCCACAGGGCGCCGTCGTAGCTCGCCTTCGCCCCGCGCATGCGCCGGTGTAGCCGACGAACGGTCTCGATGTTGAAGTTGAAGACGTCCGGGCGCGCCCCGAGCACGGTGTGCAAGGCGTCCTCTTCGACGCCGAGGAAGTCCGGCGTGAGCACCTCGATCGTCGCCTCGGGCAGCTTGGCCCTGATCGCGCGGATCGTCGCCGCGTAGTGGCCGGCTCCCTTGTCGGGCACGTCGTCGCGGTCGACGGACGTGACGACCACGTGCTTGAGGCCCATCTGCTTCGCGGTCTGCGCGAGGCGGAGCGGCTCGAGCGGGTCGACGGGCTCGCTCGGCTTGCCGCTGTTCACGTAGCAGTAGCGGCACGCGCGCGTGCAGGTCTCGCCGAGGATCTGGAACGTCGCGGTGCCGCGACCCCAGCATTCGGCGATGTTCGGGCAGCGCGCCTCCTCGCAGATCGTGTGCAGCTGCGCGCCGTGGATCAGCTTCTTCACGTCGAAGTAGCTGCCGTTCTGGGACGGCGCGCGCACCTTCATCCACTCGGGGCGGCGCGGGCGCTCGGCAACCGGAAGCGAGGTCTCCACGGAGCGAAGTCTAGAGACGCAGGGCGCGTGCCCGGTCGACGAGCCCTGCGTAGCGCCCGCCGAGCGAGATGAGCTCGTCGTGGGCGCCGCGCTCCACGATCCGGCCCCCGTCGAGCACGACGATCTGGTCGGCGTCGTAGACGGTCGAGAGACGGTGCGCAATCGCGATCGTCGTGCGGCCCTCCGCGAGCCGGTCGAGCGCGTCCTGCACCTGCCGCTCCGTCTCGGTGTCGAGCGAGCTCGTCGCCTCGTCGAGCACGAGGATCGGCGGGTTGCGGAGAACGGTGCGCGCGATTGCGATCCGCTGCTTCTCCCCGCCCGAGAACCGGTAGCCGCGCTCGCCCACGACCGTGTCGTAGCCCTCTGGAAGCGAGGAGATCAGCTCGTGGATCTGCGCGGCACGCGCCGCATCCTCGGTCTCCTCGTCTGTGGCGTCGGGCTTGGCGAAGCGGATGTTCTCGCGCACGCTCGAGTGGAAGAGGTAGGTCTCCTGGGAGACGACGCCGACGAGATCGGTGAGCGAGGCGAGCGCGAGGTCGCGCACGTCGACGCCGCCGATCGACACGCTGCCGCGCGTCACGTCGTACAGGCGCGCGACGAGGTAGCCGAGCGTCGTCTTGCCGGCGCCGGTCTCGCCGACGAGCGCCGTCTTCGTCCCTGCCGGCGCGACGAACGAGACGTCCTCCAGCGTCCACTGGTCGTCCCCGTACCGGAACCAGACGTCGTCGAAGGTGACGTCGCCGGCCTCTTCGACGCTGCGCGCATCAGCGTGCTCCTCGATGTCGATCGGCTGGTCGAGGTAGTCGAAGATGCGGTCGAAGAGCGCGAGCGATGTCTGGACGTCGAGACCGACTCCGAGCAACGACCCGACCGGGAAGAAGAGGCGCGTCTGCAGCGTGGTGAACGCGACGAGCGTCGGCACCGAGATCGCGTGCGAACCGTGCGCGAGCGCGAGGCCGCCGAACCAGTACGCGGCTGCCGGCATCACGGCGAAGCTCGTTTGGATCATCGCCATCACCCAGCGTCCCGCCATACGCTGGCGCACCTCGAGGTCGGCGAGCTGGCGCGACTCCTCCTCGAACCGGTCCGCGAGCTCGTTCGTCCGGCCCATCGTCTTGCCGAGCATGATCCCCGAGACGGAGAGCGATTCCTGCACGAGGCTCGAGATGTCGGCGAGCGTCTCCTGCGTCGACTTCGCGATCCGCCGCCGCTCGTTTCCGACACGGCGCGTGAGCAGCACGAAGACCGGGATCAGCGCGAACGCGAACAGCGACAGCTCCCAGTTCAGCAAGACCATGCCGACCATGGTCGCGAGCACCGTCGTCACGTTCGAGACGATCGACGTCGCCGTGCTCGTGACGACGCCTTGCACGCCGCCGATGTCGTTCGAGATCCGCGACTGCACTTCGCCGGTGCGCGTGCGCGTGAAGAACGCGAGCGACAGGCGCTGCAGGTGCCGGTACACGCGGGTGCGCAGGTCGTGCATCACGCGCTGCCCCACCTGGTTCGAGAGCAGCGTCTGCCAGACGCCGATCACGCCGGTCGCGACCGCGATCACGATCATCCCGCCCGCGTACTCCGAGAGCCGCGTCGTGTCGTGCGAGCCGATGGCCTGCAGCACGCCGCGCAGGAGGAACGCCGGCAGCACGCCGATCGCGGCCGAGAAGAGGATGAGGGCGAGCACGGCGCCGAGGCGTCCGCGGTACGGGCGGAAGAGCGCGGCGATGCGCTTCAGGTTCGCGCGGCGGACGGCAGGGTCGGCCGGGCGCTCGGGCGTCTCCTGCCCACTGCCGCGCTCGAAGCCTCCTCTGAACATGCGTTCACGGTAGAGCAGCCAGCTAGGCTCGCGCCGTGCGCCGGGTCTGCGTCTTCTGTGGTGCGTCGAGCGGCCGCGTGCCCGCGTACGCCGAGGCGGCGGGATCGTTCGGAGCGGCGCTCGCGCGCCGTGGGCTCGGGCTCGTCTACGGCGGCGGCCGTGTCGGCCTGATGGGCGCCGTCGCGGACGGCGCGCTTGCCGCGGGAGGCGAGGTGATCGGCGTCATCCCGCAGGAGCTCGT
>CAZDEX010000037.1:0-12145 GCA_964504405.1 uncultured Gaiellales bacterium
CATCGAGCGCGACGGCGACGTCTTCCAGGTCACCTCCGCGCCGGAGTCGCTCTCCGCGGTGCGCCAGGCGATCGAAGCCGCCGGGTTCACCGTCGACTCTGCCGAGCTGCAGCTCGTCCCGAAGACGACCGTCGCCGTCGAGGACGAGTCGAAGGCACGCCAGGTGATGCGCCTCATCGACGCGCTCGAGGACAACGACGACGTGCAAGCCGTCTACGCGAACTTCGACATCCCCGAGCGCGTCCTCGAAGCCGTCGCCGGCTAGCTGCGACACGAGATCCGCGAATCTCGATCGGCGCCTCGCCCGTTGTCTCTCCTGGCGAGGGCGAAACCCACGACGGGAGACGGAGGTCGCAACGTGGCCACACTCGAGCGGTCTGCGCGCGACACGCGCACCAAAGCACAGCAGGGACGCGGGTGGTACGCCGTGCTCGCCCGCAGCGGGCTCGTCGCGAAAGGCGTGTCGTACGCGCTTGTCGGCGCACTGGCGATCAAGCTCGCGATCGGCGACGGCGGCAAGGCGACGAGCCGCCAGGGCGCGCTGGCGCAGCTCGCGCAGCACTCCTTCGGGAAGATCGTCCTGATCGCGCTCGCCGCCGGCTTCGCCGCGTACGCACTCTGGCGCTTCATCCAGGCCTACGCCGAACGTCCCGACGAAGGCGACAGCGACGCGAAGGTGTGGGGCAAGCGCGCGGGCTACGTCGGTCGCGGCCTCATCTACGCCGGGCTCACGTACTCGACGATCCGCATCCTCACGGGCTCGGGCGCGAGCCAGTCGCAGAACGCGAAGGCACACCAATCCACCGCGGTGGTGCTCTCCTGGCCGGGCGGAACGTGGCTCGTCGGCGCCGCCGGGCTCGTCCTCATCGGCGCCGCACTGTGGAACCTCTACCGCGGGCTGACGCGCAAGTTCGAGGACAAGTGGCGCATGAGTGGACGCTCGCCCGCCGTTCGAAAGTGGGGAGGCCGCGTCGGGATGGTCGGGCACGTCGCGCGCTTCGTCGTCTTCGGCCTGATCGGCGCGTTCCTCGTGAAGGCGGCCGTCGACTACAACCCGAAGGACGCGATCGGCCTCGACGGGGCGCTGCAAAAGCTCGCGCACGCCTCGTACGGCTCGTGGCTCCTCGGGATCACGGCGGCCGGGCTGCTCGCCTACGGGCTCTTCTGCTTCGTCGAAGCGCGTCTGCGCGACGTCTCCGCGTAGCTCGCGCTGCAGCGTCTCCCGGCAGCGCGGGGCAGGAACGTCCGGCGTGGTGCTCAACATGTCGGAGTGAAGGTCCTAGGAATCGACCCAGGGACGGCTGCATGCGGGTTCGGGATCGTCCACGAAAGAGACGGGCGCCTCAAGGCCACGTGCCACGGGTGGTGGCGCACGTCCCCAAGGGAGCGTCCGGAGGAACGTCTGCTCACGATCTTCACGGGCGTCCAGGAGCTGATCGCGGAGCACGCCCCGGATGCCGTCGCGCTGGAGGAGTCGTACGTCGGCGCAGACGCCCGCATCGCACTCTCCGTCGGGCAGGCGCGGGGAGCCGTGCTCGTCGCCGCGTCGTCCGCCGGCGTCGCGTGCGCTGAGTACGCGCCCTCGCGCGTCAAGCAGGCGGTCTGCGGCTACGGCCGGGCCGACAAGGAGCAGGTCGGCAAGATGGTGAAGGCGATCCTCGCGCTCGACGAGGTGCCGACGCCGAACCACGCCTCGGATGCGTTGGCGGTCGCGATCTGCCACGCGCTCGCGCCGCCGCTCCTCCTCGCGATCTAGGATGCGCCCATGTCGATGGTGATGGTCCGTGTCATCCGCTCGCGTGCCATCGGCACGTCCCGGCGGACGGCACCTTCTTCGCAGTAGGCGCCTCGCCGCGGCGATCGTGGCCGACGCCGGCGTGACCGCCGGTGAGCTCGTCATGGACATCGGCGCCGGGTCGGGAATGCTGACGGAGCCGCTTCTCGCCGCGGGGGCGCGCGTGCTGGCGGTCGAGCCCGACCGGCGTTTTGCCGCCCGCCTGCGCCGCGCCTGCCAGGACGCGGAGGTCGTCGAAGCAGACGTGTTGCACATGGCGTGGCCGACGGAGCCCTTCCGCGTCGTCGCGAACATCCCGTTCAACTGCTCGACCGAGCTCTGCCGCTCGCTCCTCGCGGCTCCGCAGCTCACGGGTGCGGACCTGGTCGTCGAGTGGGACTTCGCCGTCAAGCGCGCACGTCTCTGGCCCAGCACCGCGCAGACGGTGATCTGGAGCGCGTGGTTCGAGCTGACGATCGCGCGCCGGATCGAGGCCCGCGCCTTCGCGCCGGTGCCGTCGGTCGCCGCTGCGGTGCTGCGCGCGCGGCGGCGGGAGCGCCCGCTCGTCCGTCCGGCCGACGCGGCACGGTACGAGGCGTTCGTCCGGCGCGGCTTCCGCGACCACCGCGCGCGGGAGCGGGATCCGCACGCGTGGGCCGACCTCTGGGAGAGGAATCGTCCGAGGGCGCGCGTACCGTTCACCAGGTGATTGCGCGGCTGAGAGGTCGCCCGGTCGGCCGTGCCGGCGCGGGGCTCGTGATCGACGTCAACGGCGTCGGGTACCTCGTGCACGCAACTCCGTCGGTGCACCGTCTGGGTGACGGCGAGATCTCGGTCGAGATCCACACCGTCGTGCGCGAGGACGCGCTCCAGCTCTACGGCTTCGCGACGGGCGAGGAGCGCGAGCTCTTCGAGCTGCTCCTCGGCGTGAACGGCGTCGGCCCCAAGGTCGCGCTCGCGATCGTCTCCGGCTCCACGCCCGCCGAGCTGCGCAAGGCGATTGCGCGCGACGACGTGAAGCGCTTCCAGGCGATCCCCGGCATCGGGCTCAAGACCGCGCAGCGCGTCGTGCTCGAGCTGAAGGCCAAACTCGCCGACACGAGTTTGGCTAGCGCGAGCGAAGACCTCACGGCACGGGATGCCCTCGTTGGCCTCGGCTGGTCGTTGATCGACGCGGAGCATGCGCTCGCAGACGTCGACGCGTCCCTGCCCGTGGAGGAGCAGGTGCGCGCCGCGCTGCGGAGAGCCGCGTGACGCAGTTCCTCGCACCCGTGCAGGCGGAGGCCGAGGAGGAGCTCGAGCGGTCGCTCCGCCCGCGGACCCTCGACGACTTCGTCGGGCAGGAGCGCGCGAAGGAGCAGCTCTCGATCGCGCTCGACGCGGCCAAGGCGCGTGGCGAGGCGCTCGATCACGTCCTGCTGGCCGGGCCGCCGGGCCTCGGCAAGACGTCGCTCGCGCAGATCATTCGCAACGAGCTCGGCGTCGGCATCAGGCATGTCGCAGGTCCCGCGCTCGAGCGCAAGGGCGACATCGCCGCGATCCTCACCACGCTCGAGCCGCGCGACGTCCTCTTCGTCGACGAGATCCACCGGCTGAACCGCGCGGCGGAGGAGATCCTCTACCCGGCGCTCGAGGACTTCCGGCTCGACATCATCGTGGGCCAGGGGCCGGCGGCGCGCACGCTCACGCTCGACCTGCCCCCGTTCACGCTCGTCGGCGCGACGACGCGCACGGGCCTGCTCACGACGCCGCTCCGCGACCGCTTCGGGCTGACGTTCCGGCTCGACCTCTACGACTCGGTCGAGCTCGCGCGGATCGTTCGCCGCTCCGCCGGCATCCTCGGTGTCGAGATCGCGGACGACGCGGCCGAGCTCGTCGCCGCCCGCTCGCGCGGCACCCCGCGCGTCGCGAACCGCATCCTCCGCCGTGTCCGCGACGTCGCAGAGGTGCGCCATCAGGGTGTCGTGACGACGGCGATCGCCGAGGAGGCGCTCGCGCTCCTGGAGGTCGACCCGGCGGGCCTCGAGCGGTTCGACCGCGAGCTCCTGCGCTGCGTGGTCGAGAAGTTCGGCGGCGGGCCGGTCGGGCTCTCGACGCTCGCCGTCTCGCTCGGCGAGGAGGCGGAGACGATCGAGGACGTCTACGAGCCCTACCTGCTGCAGCTCGGTTTTCTGCAGCGGACGCCGCGAGGCCGCATGATCACGGACCGCGGCCGGGCGCACCTGGGGGCCGGTCCGGACCCGGTCACCCTGTTTTGACAGACTTGCATCCATGTCGACAACCGCGCCCCGCGCCGACGCTGCGGCCGCGTCGGTCGGCGCCACGGACCTGTTCGTGCTCCGACGTGTCACAGGCGAGCGCTTCGTGCACTTCGGCGGGGCGGGCCGGGGCTCGGGGTGGGCCGGCCTGATCGAGATCGGGTCGGACGACGAGCACGCGCTCGGGAGAGCGCTCTCGACGCGGCGCGCCGTCCGCGTGGCACACGCGGAGAAGGAGCACGTGTTCGGGCCGTACTTCGCGCACGTCGCCGCGTTCGTGCCGGTGACGAGCGACCTCGTGGTCGTCTTCGGCGGCGACACGGCCGACCTGAGCGGGGCGAGCGACGAGTCGCTGCAGGCCGCGGCGCTGCTCGCAGCGGACGCAGTGGAGTCGGTGACGCCCGCCAAGCAGCTCGCCGACGAGCTCGAGGAGCTGGAGGCCGTGCGTGCTGCGCTGGCCGTCGACGGGAAGTCCGTCGAGGAGACGATGCGGGAGCTCGCCGAGGTCGCCGCGGAGTCCCTGTCGTGTGAGCTCGGCGCCGTCTACCTCTCGCAGGGGAAACGCATCGAGATGGTCAGCCGGGGCTGGGACATCCGCGCTGCGCCCCCGAACGTCGCCGATGCGCTCCGCGGCGTCCTCGACAAGGCCCGGTTCCCGTACTGCGTGCAGGATGCGAACTCGGCGCCGCTTCCCTCGCCGCTCGATCGCGAGCGCGGCATTCGCTCGTACTACCTGCTCGAGCTGACGGGGCTCGCGCGCGGCGTGCTCCTGCTCGCGCACACCGATGCGGCGCCGCGCGGCTTCACGCTCCTCTGCCGCCGCCTCGGCCTGCGCATCGCGGATGTCGTCTCGGCGCAGCTCGCCGTCGCGCTCACGCGGGAGTGGTGCTCTGGAGAGGCCGCTCGGCTTCACGCGGCGTTCGGGAAGCTCGACGCCTGATCAGCGCGAGCGCGAGCGGCGCGGTCAAGAGCGCCATCACGTCGAACCACACGTAGCCCGCAGCGACCCCGCTCGGCGGGTTCCCGTCCGGGATGTCCGAGCCCGGGACGATCGCCGCCCAGCGCCAGGTTCCGATTGCGGTGCCGTACAGCTCGAGGGCGGCGACGACGAGGAAGACGGCCGCATAGATCGCGCGGTTGCGACCGCGCCAGAGAAAGAGGAGAAGGAGCGGCACGCCGATCGCACCGGCGACGTCCCGGCGCGGGTAGCCCGCGAGGCCGAGCGCAGCCCACGCCGTCGCCGCGACGGCGGCCGACGCCACGAGCGTGCGCGTGTGCGCGCGCAGCGCACCGGCGAGTGAGAGCCCCGTCAGATAGACGAGCCCGTGTGCCGGCGGGACGAAGAGCGGGAGGTTGTGGAGGCGGTAGGAGTAGACGCCCCACACGAGCGAGCCGGTGACTTCGCCGATCGTCGCGAACGCGACGACGCCGAGTGCCTGCGCGCGCTGTTCGAGCGGCACCCGCGTGAGGACGGCGACCAGCACGGTGCACGTGAGCACGCCGAGCGCGATCTGCTGCGGATAGGTCGCGTAGTGGTCGAGCGCGAGGAGTGCGGCGAGGTACGCCGCGCCTGCTAGGGGCGGAACTGCAGCTCGTGCCACGACGGAACCGGTGCGAGCTCGAGCAGCGGGCGACCGCCGCCGCCCGGGTGCTGGTACGCGAACTCCGCGTCGTTGTCGTCCCACACGACCTCGAGCGCGCCGCGCTTCACCTGGTGGTCGAGCCACGCGCCACGGAAGATGAGCTTGCGCAGCCAGTACACGAGCGACTCGCCGTCGACGAGCGACACGCGTTCCCAGTTGCGCACGAGGTACCTGCCGAGCCTCGACGCGGGCTCCTCGATCACTCCTTGCGCTGCGAGCGCGACGAGGTCGTCCGTCTCCTCCTCGTCGAGCTCCGGCGTCACGACGACGCCGAGCTTCACCGCCGCCGCGACGACGCGGCCCTCGAAGTCGTTCGCGCCGAATGAGAAGCGGTAACCGAGGAACTCGACGATGTAGTCGTTCCCGGAGCTGTAGTTCGCGTCGGGGCCGGGCAGCGCTTCAGGCACGATCCCATGGTAGTGAACGTTCTCGCCGCCACCCGCTGGGAGCACCTGATCATCTGGCTCCCCGCCGCGATCGTGGGAATCGGCCTCGTCGCCGGCGTCTTCATCCTGCTCGGCCGGGCTTTCGCGGCGACCGTGCGCGAATCCGGGCACCCGCGCCTGATCTTCGCGGGGCTCGCGGCCCTCGTCTGCGTGGTCGTCCTGCTGACGTATCTCGGCGTCCAGCTGCCTAGAGAATGACGACGGGCGTCCCGACGTCGACGTGCTCGAAGAGCCACTCCGCCTCGGGAACCTGCATACGAATGCACCCGTGCGAGGCGCTGTAGCCGATCGACGTCGGCGCGTCTGTGCCGTGGATTCCCACGCCGGGCGCGCTGAGCCCCATCCAGCGCGTGCCGAGCGGATTGCTCGGGCCCGGCGGCACCGGCTTCAGGCCCTTCGCCCATGCGTCGTAGACGGGCGGGTACCACCAGGGGTTGCGTTGCTTGTCCATGATGCGCCAGACGCCGGCCGGCGTCGGGTAGATCGACTGGCCCGTCGCAACGGCGAACGTGCGGACGAGCGTGCGGCCGTTGTAGAGCCGCAGCGTGTTCGCGCCGCGCGTGACGACGATCACGGGGCCGAAGTTCCCGACGGTCCGCTTCGGAGCGACGCGCTGCATCATCAGCTGCAACGGCGCACGCGTCCCGTCGCGCAAAAGCTCGATGATTGCCGCGCGCATCGTGCGCTTGTCGACGGCGCGTCCCGGCTGCGCCGGGGCGAACGTCGGCCCGGAGGACGTCGCGCCGGTGACCGTTGCATCGACGGCGGCGCGGTCGTACAGGTGCGCGAGGTGCGCCACGACCTTGTCGACCTTGGCCGTGGAGTAGCGGACGGGCAGCGCGATGCGGCTCTGAGGTGTCGCGTTGAGCGCGGAGCTGACCGCGGCGTCGACGCTCGAGGCCGCCCCGATCTGCGCCGGGCCGACGCGCAGCAGCTTCCCTTCGGCGACGATGCGCACGGGGCGGGCGAACGCGGCGTCGATCCGTGCGCGCGCAGGCTCTGCGCTCAGCCCTCCGACCTGGATGCCGCCGACCGCGACCCCGCCCGGGATGACGTGGGTCGGCGTGGCCGCGGGAGTGGCTGCGGCGGCGAGACCTGCGGCGATGGCGAGTGAGCCCAGCGTCCTCAGCACGGGAGCCAAATTAGAGCATGTTCCAGGGATTTTGGGGTGAATCTGTCCGATGCGCTCCGTACCGTGACCAGCCCCCATGGCGTCCGGTACCTGGCAGCTCGAACCTTGCGCATACGCGGATGTCCGTGCGCTCGCGGCCGAGCTCGATCTCGACGACGTGACGGCCGGCGTGCTCGTCCGCCGCGGCTATTGCGACGCCGACGACGCACGCCGTTTCCTCGACGGAGCGCTGCCCGGACACGATCCGTTCGCGCTCGGCGACATGCGCGAGGCGGTCGCCGCGATCACCGCGGCGGTCGACGCGGGCGCGCGCATCTGCGTGCACGGCGACTACGACGCCGACGGCATCTGCGCGACGGCGCTCGCCGTGCTGCTCCTCCGGGAACTGGTCGATGTCCGAAAAGGCAGCGCGGGCGTGGCGTGGCACCTGCCGTCGCGCTTCGAGGAGGGGTACGGCCTGAACGCGGACACGCTCACGCGCCTCGCCGGCGAGGGCTACCAGCTCGTCGTCACGGTCGACTGCGGCATCACCGCGGTCGCCGAGGTGGAGCACGCGAAGTCGCTCGGACTCGACGTGGTCATCACCGACCACCACCGCCCGGCGGAGACGTTCCCCGCGTGCCCGGTCGTGGCGCCGCTCAAGGGCGACTATCCGTTCACGGGGCTGTGCGGCACCGGCGTCGTGTGGAAGCTCGCGCAGGCGCTCCTCGGCGAGGACCATCCATTTCTGGAACGGCACCTCGACGTCGTCGCGCTCGCGACCGTCGCGGACGTCGTTCCGCTCGTCGACGAGAACCGCGCGCTTGCACTGCTCGGGCTGCGGCGGCTCGCACAGACGCAGAAGGCCGGTTTGCGCGCGCTGATGCGCGTCGGCCACGTCGATCCCGCAGCAATCGACGAGTCGGCGGTCGGGTTCCGTCTCGCGCCGCGCATCAACGCGTCGGGCCGGCTGTGCCGTCCCGAGGCCGCGCTGCAGCTCCTGCTCACCGAGGACGACCGCGATGCGATGCACTACGCCGAGGAGCTCGAGACGCTGAACCGCGAGCGGCAGGCGGTCGAAGAGCGGATCCTGCGCGACGCGATCGAGCAGGTCGAGTCATGGTCGCCCGCGAAGCGCGCGCACCGCGGGTACGTCGTGGCGGGCGAAGGCTGGCACGAGGGCGTGATCGGCATCGTCGCGTCACGGCTCGTCGAGCGCTACAACCGCCCGGTCGTGATGATCGCCGGCGGTGACGGCGACTGGAAGGGCTCGGGGCGGTCGGTGCCCGCGTTCGACCTGCACGGCGGGCTCGGGGCGTGCGCGTCGCACCTGCTGCGCTTCGGCGGCCACCGCGCCGCCGCCGGCCTGACGATCGCGCGTGAGCAGGTGGAGACGTTCGCGGCCGCCTTCGCCGCGCACGCCGACGCGGCGCTCTCCGACGAGGACCTGCGTCCGGTGACGCGCGTCGACGCGATCGTGCCGGGCTCGAAGCTCAACCTGCAGCTGTGCGCGGAGCTCGGCAGGCTCGCACCGTTCGGCCTCGGGAACCCGGGAGTGACGCTGCTCGTCGACGGCTGCGAGGTGGTCGAGCCGTCCACCGTCGGCGACGGCAAGCATCTGCGCTTTCGCGTGCGGCATCGCGGGCGCGACTCGGGGCAGGCGATCGCGTTCGGGCTCGGCGCGCAGCTCGACCGTTTCCGGCGCGAACAGCGCTACGACGTGGCGTTCCGGCTGCAGGAGAACCGCTGGAACGGCACGGTCGCGCCGCAGCTCGTCGTGCGCCGCGTCTTCGACGCGAGCGAGGGCTTCGACGAGCTGCGCGACTGGCTCGCGGGCCAGTGGAGGGCAGGAGAGGCTGCGTGGACGGAGGAAGCGCGCGCGATCTTCGAGGAGCTCGAGCTCGCGGACGGAGCGCGGCACTCCAAAACTCAGCGCAGCCTGCTCGAGTCGAGCACGTTCCGGTCGCTCCTCCATCTGCGATCTGAATCGAGCGTGCTCGAGCTGCCTGTCGCGGCGTAGGCTCGCTCGCATGAAGACCGCGAGCTGTACACCTGACGACGAGCTCGTCGCGGCTAAATCCGGCTGAGCGCTGCGCGGGTGCGCCGGGGCCTCGGCCTCGGCTCATGCGCAGACTCCAGTTCGCGCAGCATCCGCGCGATTCGGATCAGCTTCCTGGTCTGCCGTCGGCGCTCGAACATGGACTCAGCGTTTTCATCGGCAGAACGGCCTTTCCTCCTGAGGGGGTACGGGGGGTCGCCAACCCCAGAGCTACACTGGCGTTGTGGCAGTCCTCGAACGACATCAGGATCTCGTCGAAGAGCTGCTCGCCGAGGTCGAGGCGTACAAGCCGGACGTCGACCGGGAGCTCCTGACCCGGGCGTTCCACTACGCGGCGGAGGCTCACGCCGGCCAGGTGCGCCAGTCGGGCCAGGAGTTCATCTACCACCCGTGGGGCGCCGCGAAGATCCTGGCCGGGCTGCAGCTCGACGAGCCGACGCTCGCGGCGGCGCTGCTGCACGACGTCGTGGAGGACACCGAGCGCGACATCGACGAGCTGCGCGCCGAGTTCGGCGAGGAGATCGCGACGCTCGTCGAGGGTGTCACGAAGCTGACCCGCGTCCAGTTCCAGAGCCGCGAGCACGCCGAGGCGGAGAACTACCGCAAGCTGATCGTCGCGATGGCCGAGGACCTGCGGGTCATCCTGATCAAGCTCGCCGACCGCCTGCACAACCTGCGCACGATCGAGTACCTCGGCAAGCAGAAGCAGGTGCAGAAGGCGCGCGAGACGCTCGAGGTGTACGCGCCGCTCGCGCACCGCCTCGGCATCCACGCGCTGAAGTGGGAGCTCGAGGACCTCGCGTTCCAGACGCTGCACCCGCGCAAGTACGAGGAGATCAAGCAGATGGTCGCGGAGCGCCGCGCCGACCGCGAGGAGCACGTGCGCGAGGCGGCGATGGTGCTCCAGAAGGAGCTCGACAAGGTCGACATCCCCGCCGAGATCTCGGGGCGAGCGAAGCACTTCTTCTCGATCTACGACAAGATGGCCAAGAAGGGCCGCGAGTTCAACGAGATCTACGACCTGACGGCGATGCGCGTGATCGTCGAGCGCGGCACCGACGAGGGGACGCGCGACTGCTACGGCGCGCTCGGCCTGATCCACTCGCTCTGGAAGCCGATGCCGGGCCGATTCAAGGACTACATCGCGATGCCGAAGTTCAACGGCTACCGCGCGCTGCACACGACCGTGATCGGGCCGCAGGGCCGGCCGCTCGAGATCCAGGTGCGCACGCGGGAGATGCACGAGACCGCCGAGTACGGCGTCGCGGCGCACTGGCTGTACAAGCGCGGCAAGAAGGACAAGGACGCCGAGTGGGTCGCCTGGGTCAAGCAGCTGATGGACGAGGGGACGACCGACGAGGCTGATCCGCGCGAGTTCATGAAGACGTTCCGCACCGACCTCTTCGACGAGGAGGTGCATGTCTTCACGCCGAAGGGCCAGGTGAAGACGCTGCCGGCGGGCTCGACGCCGATCGACTTCGCGTACGCCGTGCACACCGACGTCGGCCACCGCACCGTCGGCGCAAAGGTGAACGGCCGCATCGTGCCGCTCCACTACAACCTCCGGAACGGCGACTTCGTCGAGATCCTCACGTCGAAGCAGGGCCGCGGCCCGTCGCGCGACTGGATGTCGCTCGCGAAGAGCTCGCGCGCCCGCAACAAGATCCGCCAGTGGTTCTCGCGCGAGACGCGTGAGGACGCCGAGCACAAGGGGCGCGAGGCGCTCGAGCAGGCGCTGAAAGCGCAGAACCTGCCGTATGCCAAGCTGAGAGGCTCGGCCACGCTCGCGCAGGTGATCCGCGAGACCGGCTTCAAGAAGGCCGAGGACTTCTACCTCGCGCTCGGGTCGGGGAAGCTGCAGCCCGGGGCGATCGTGAACAAGGTCGTACAGCGGCTGAAGACCGAGCAGGTCGCCGAGGAAGCGCCCGTCGTGATCAAGCCGCCGAAGGCTCAGCCGATCTCCGGCTCCGACATGGTGATCGTCGTGCCTGGCGTGACCGACGTGCTCGTCCGGCTGGCGAAGTGCTGCACGCCGGTGCCGGGCGACCCGATCCTCGGCTACATCTCACTCGGCCGCGGCATCACGATCCACCGGGAGGACTGCCCGAACGTGAAGGCGCTCCGCCGCAGCCCCGAGCGTTTCACACCCGTCTCGTGGGACGGCGCGACAACTGCGACGAGCTTCCGCGTGCAGATCGCGGTCGACTCGTGGGACCGCCCGCGCCTCCTCGAGGACGTCGCGCGCACGTTCGCCGAGCACGGGGCGAACATCGTCAGCTACGGCGGTATGGTCGAGGATCAGCTCGCGAAGAACTGGTACACCGCAGAGGTCGGCGACATCAAGAGCCTGCGCACGCTGCTCACCGCACTGCGCAACCTCGACGCGGTCTTCGACGCGTACCGCGTGACGCCGAGTTGAGCCGGCTTCATCCGAGCGCGGCCGCCGGCTTCGCGAGCGCGGCGGACGTGTACGAGCGCGCGCGGCCGTCGTACCCGCAGGAGGCGATCGACTGGCTGATCGCGCAGACGGGCCTCGGCCCCGGCCGCACGGTGGTCGATCTCGGCGCGGGCACGGGGAAGCTGACACGCCTCCTGGTCCCGACCGGGGCCCGCGTCGTCGCGGTCGAGCCGATCGCGGAGATGGCCGTCCACATCGCGGGCGCGGAGGTGATCGACGGCACCGCGGAGGAGATCCCGCTCGACGACGGCTCGGCCGACGTCGTCGCCGTCGCGCAGGCTTTCCACTGGTTCGACCATGCCCGGGCGCTGCCCGAGATCCATCGCGTGCTGCGGGACGACGGCAGCCTGGTTCTCGTCTGGAACATGCGCGACCTGGACGACCCGGTGCAGCGCG
>CAZDEX010000038.1:0-1872 GCA_964504405.1 uncultured Gaiellales bacterium
GTAGCGCAGCGAGTCCATGATCAGGCGGAGCACCGTCGGATGGACCGGGTTGAGCGTGTTGCCGGTGCCGGTGTAATCCATGTAGAAGCGCGGCGTCTCGGGAACGAGCCGGTAGTAGCTCTGGTTGTCCACCCCACGGAACGAGAGCATCGGGCCGAGGTGGTTGCCCTCGGCGGTGTGGTTGTAGACAACGTCGAGGATCACCTCGATGCCGGCGCGGTGCAGTGCCTTGACCATGCCCTTGAACTCGCGAACCTGGAAGCCGGTCGCGGAGTAGCCGGAGTACGGCGCGAGGTAGCCGATCGTCGAATAGCCCCAGTAGTTCTTCAGCCCGCGATCGTGCAGAAACCCCTCGTCGATGATGTGGTGCACGGGCAGCAACTCGACCGCCGTCACGCCGAGCGACTTCAGGTAGGCGATCGAGTCCTCGCTCGCGAAGCCGCCGTACGTGCCGCGGATGTCGTCGCGCACACCGTCGCGTAGCTTCGTGAACCCCTTGACGTGCACCTCGTAGATCACGGTGTCGCGCCACGGCGTTCGCGGTCGCACCCAGTCGTCGTCTTCCCAGTCGAACGTCGGATCGATCACGATCGACTTCGGGATCGCGACCGCCGAGTCGCTCTCGTCGATCGTCAGGTCGGCGTCGTCGCCGCCGCCCGGAACGTACGGCAGAACGTTCGCGGCGTCCCAATCGACGTCGCCTTCGATCGCCTTCGCGTACGGGTCGATCAAGAGCTTGCTCGGGTTGAAGCGCCGGCCCGTGGCCGGGTCGTACCCGCCGTAGACGCGGTACCCGTAGCGCTGCCCCGGGCCGACACCGGGCAGGCAGCAATGCCAGTTGAACGCCGTGCGCTCCTGCAACTCGATGCGCTCCTCGGAGTGGCCGTCACCATCGAAGAGGCACAGCTCGACGCGTTCGGCGTTCTCCGAGAAGAGGGCGAAGTTCGTACCGTTGCCGTCCCAGTGCGGGCCGAGCGGGAAGGGCTCGCCCGGCCACACCGCGCGGCTCAAGCGTCCACCTCCACCGTCTTCGCGTCGAAGTCCGCGACGAGCGTCGCGTGGCCGCGACGCAGCGTGAGCACGCGGCCGGACGTGCTGACGTCGAGCTCGCGCGGCAGGTCGCGGCGGAGGCGGATCAGCTCGCCATAGAACGGATCGGGCTCGCGCTGCGCGATGCGCGAGCGCTCGAACGTCTCCGGCGACTGCGGGTCGGGGATCTCCTGTCCGGAGAACGCGGCGAACGCAGCGAACTCCTTCCTGCGCCCTTCACGCGTGGCGTCCGCAATGAACGGATCGATGTGGTCCGTGAAGAACTGGAAAGGCGCCGACTCGTCGTGCTCCTCGCCCATGAAGAGGAGCGGCGTGTTGAGCGAGAAGAGCACGACAGCCAAGGCTACGCGGTGCGCGTCGGGGGGAAGGCGGTCGCCGATCGCGCGATTGCCGGTCTGGTCGTGGTTCTGCGCGGCGACGATCAGGCGCTCGGGCTGCGGCCGTGTCAGCTCGCGCACGAGCCCCTCCATCGTTCCGTAGTCCTCGTAATAGCCCTCGTGCTCGTCCGTCAGGAGCACATGCAGCTCATGGTGGAGGTTGTCGAGCCACATCGCGTCGTGCCCCCACTCCTCGAGCGGGCGAAAGTCGTCCGGGCCCATCTCACTCGTCACGAGCCCGTCGACGCGCTCGCGCAGCTCCTTCAGCACGTGCACCGGAGAATCGTCGTAGATCGCATGCACCGCGTCGAGCCGCAGCCCGTCGATCTTGTAGTCACGCGTCCAGAGCTCGGCATTGCCGATCGCCCACTCGCGAACGCCGCGGCGGGAGTAGTCGAGCGCGGGCCCCCAGAACGTCTCGTGCTCGTTCGTGAAGTACGGGCCG
>CAZDEX010000038.1:1882-11998 GCA_964504405.1 uncultured Gaiellales bacterium
ATCGCCTCGCTGCCGGGGCCGATGTGGTTGTAGACCACGTCGAGCACGACGCCGAGCCCCGCGCGATGCGCGGCGTCGACGAGCCGCGCGAGACCATCGGGGCCGCCGTACGCCGGATGGGGCGCGTTGATGTACACGCCGTCATACCCCCAACCGCGCTCGCCCGGGAACGTGGCGACCGGCATCAGCTCGATCGCGGTAATGCCGAGCTCGCGCAGCGTTTCGAGGTGCGGGATTGCGCCGTCGAACGTGCCCTCGGCCGAGAACGTGCCGACGTGCAGCTCGTAGAGGACGAGCTCGTCGAGGTGCAGCCCGGGGCCGTCGGCGATCTCGAAGCGCGAGGTGTCGACGATCCGCGACGCGCCGCGGATTCCCTCCGGCTGGAAGCGCGAGGCGGGATCCGGAAGCGCTTTGCCGCCGTCCAGCACGAAGAGATAGTCGTCGCCCGCCTGCGCATCGACCGTCCCCGCGTGGACGCCGTCCTCGAGGGGCTCGAGCGGATGGTCGCCGCCGTTCACGCGCACGTCGACCGACCCCGCGTTCGGCGCCCAGACGCAGAACTCGACCCCGCGCGCCACGGCGGGTGCGGGTACGGCCCCGAAGGCTCGCTGCCATGTCTCGGTCGACACGCGGGCCACGGTACCCAGCAGGCGCCGGCCCAATCACCCGTGTCTACGATCCGTGCGTGCCCGCCTTGTTCCGCTCGAAGCGACTCGCCATCCCGATCGTCATTGCGATCGGGATCTTCGTCGTCGCGCTCCTCGCGACGGGCCGGCTGTCCCAGACGACCGGCGGCGGCTCGGGCGCCGTGCCGACCGTGCTTCCGACTGCGACGACGACGCCGGAGACCACGGCCGGGCAGAGGCCCGTGACGCCATTCGGGCGCGGCGACTGGGGAACGTACGGAGGGACCTACGACGAGATCCGGCACTCGCCGCTGACGGAGATCGGAAAGCAGAATATCTCGCAGCTCGGACGCGTCTTCACGGTCGATTTCCGGAAGATCGACCCGTCGATCCCGAAGGGGCAGCAGAGCTTTCCGATCGTCATCGGCGGCGTCATCTACGTGACCACCGCAGACGATCACGTCTTCGCGGTCGACGGTGGCTCGGGCAAGGTGATCTGGCAGTACAAGCCCGACCAGACCGGCGTGTTCCGGAACTACGGCGTGAACGCGAACCGCGGCGTCGCGTACTGCGACGGGAAGCTGTTCCTCCTCACGCTCGACATGCGCATCGTGTCGCTCGACGCGCGCAGCGGCAAGCTCGTGAAGCAGGTGGCGATCTCGGATGCGGTTCCCGGCGCCAACGTCGAGTTCGGGTACTCGGAGACCCAGGCGCCGATCTGCTACCGGAACACGCTGATCTTCGGCGCGTCCGGTTCGGATTACGGCGTGCGCGGCTTCGTGATGGCGTACCGGCCCGACCTCACCCCCGCGTGGCCGAGCCCCTATTGGACGATTCCGCCTGATCTGGAGGAATGGCGCAGCGTGACCCGCGCGGCAGGCGGCGGCACCAACTGGAACCCCGTCGCGATCGACCCCACGACGAACACGCTCTACCTGACGACGTCGAATCCGTCTCCGATCTTCGTTCCGCAGCTACGACCCGGCCCGAACCCACGAACCGATTCGCTGATCGCACTCGACCTGGCCAACGGGCGGCAGCGCTGGTGGCAGCAGCAGATCGCCGGTGACCAGTGGGGATACAGCACGAGCCAGCCGCCGCTCGTCTACGACATCACGGTCGGCGGCGTCCGCCGCCGCGTCGTCTCCGTCGGCACGAAGGAGGGGATGTGGTTCATGTACGACGCGCGGACCGGCCAGGTGCTCTACCAGCGCGTGAAGATGCTGAACCACGTCGAGCACAGCGCGCTGCGGCCCGGCAGGCCCGTGACGGTGTATCCGTCGTCGCTCGGCGGGATCAACTACTCGCCGTCGTCCTTCGACCCGGGGACGGGCTACGTGATCAACAACCAGGCCGAGACGGGGTCGGTGCTGACGGAGAAGCTGCACCCGGGGGCAGCGGAGCAGCACAAGGTGCGCGGTGACGTGGACAACGGACTGGCGAACGGGGCATTCGGTCTCGTCCCGCAGGGGTGGCGCGACTACGGCAGCGTCAGCGCAATCGACGCCGCGAAGGGCATCGTCGCGTGGAAGTTCGTCACGCCCGAACCAGGGCGCGGCGGGGTGACGACAACGGCGTCGGGCGTCGGGTTCGCGGGCGGAGGCGACGGCATTCTGCGCGCGTTCGACGACAAGACGGGCAACGTCCTCTGGAGCTTCCAGACCGGGTACCAGCTCGCAGCCGGCCCGTCGATCTACGAGGTGCACGGGAAGGAATACGTCGCACTCACAGTCGGGGGCACGGCGACGTCGTCATACGGCGGCACCGCGTCGCAGCTCCAGGTCTTCGCGCTCGGCGGCAGTCCCGCCCAATCCCCCGCTCCGCCGCTTCGGCCGGCGGGCGTGGCTCCGGGCCTGCTCTCCGAGCCGCAGGCGTATCTTTCGCTCAGCGGCGAGCCGCACACGCTCGCGTTGCAGGTCGTCGCCGCCGGCGGCTCGCTCGACAACTCCACGACCGGCACCACGACGCTGCGGCTGCCGGCGGGGTGGAAGGTCGACGTCACGGTCGCGAACCAGGATCCCTCCCGGCCAGCGCATGTCGCAGTCGTCGGGCTGTCCGGCTCCGCGCCGAGCGCGACCGCGCAGCCTGCGTTCGCCGGCGCGGCCGTCACCGTGCCCGCGTCGCACGCCGGCTATTTCCATTTCGACACCGGCCGCGCGGGCGATTATGCCGTCGCCTCGACGACCGGCGGCTGGATGCGGCTCACGGTCACGTCGTCGACGTCCCTGCCGGAGCTCGCCGTCGGCAATCAGTCCTTCGCGGTCGACGTCACGGGGCACCATGCGTAGGGCCCTCCGCGCCGTCCTCGTCGCCGCGCTGGCCGCGGGCTTGAGCGGCGGCGTGTCCTCGGCTCGTGAGACCGCGCCCGTCGTGTCGATCGCCGTACCGCCCTTGACGCTTGCGACGTGGTCGGCCGAAACCGACAACCTGCAGCTCGTCCACGGCAAGGTGACCGTGGGCAGACGAGGCGCCGCCGGCGTCCGCCTCCGCGTCGACGGATACGCGCTCCCCACGCAGACGGATGCCCAGGGCGCGTTCGCCGCGCTGATCGACGCGACGCGGCTCGCGCGGCACCGGGTGACCGTCGTCGGCGCGGCCGGCACGCAGGTCTCCCAGGGCGCCGAGCGAGCGCTGGCCGCCGCGCACGGCTCGATCGACGTCGCCTACCGCATCGGCAGCCTGCGCGCCGGGCGAACGAGCGCCGGAGAACCCACGCTCGAAGGGAGGATCGCAAACCGCGACGGCGTAGCGCCGCCCGGAGTCGCCCTCTACTCGTACGAGCTCGTCGGTCGGCTGACCGACGCCCACGGCAAGCCCGTTGCCGGCGCGCGCGTCAGCACGCGCACCGTCGACCGCGACTACTGGACCGTCTCGTCACCGACCACCGCGGACGGATCGTTCCGGTCGCTGTTCACGGCTTCGAGCGAGCAGGGCGGCAATCCCGTGCCGATGACGCTGCGCGTATCGGTCGGCGACCTCGTCTACTCGTACCTCTCCGCCGAGTACGTCAAGTTCTCCCGGCTTCGGAGCGCGCGCGTCGACATCCAGCTCCCTCCGGCGGGCTACCCGATCGCCCTTCCGGTGCCGCACAGCTACCCGGGCGCGATCTACCAAGGCGTCGTCGTCGGGGCGACGGCCGGCGGGCGGGTCGTGCGCCCGGTCCGGATGACCTGGCCCGACGCGACGGGCAGGTTCACGATCGTGCTGCCGCGCCGGCTCGCCGGGCGGACGGTCTCGCTCTGGGAAGGCAACCTCCAGCTTTTCTCCGCCGTGACGCCGCACGCCGGCGGGCCGCTCGACCTCCGTGATTGGCCGACCGCGGTCCCGACGGACGCCCCCCAGGACGTCGCCCGCGTGCGGCTCAGATAGCCGGCGCGGACCGCCGCACGAGCTCCGTCAGCGCGCGGACGCCTGCACCGGTTGCGCCGGCGCCGAGGTAGCCCCGCGGCTCGTCGAGAAAGGCGGTCGAATGGATGTCGAGATGCGCCCACGGCGTGGTACCGGCGAAGCGCTCGAGGAACTTGGCCGCGAAGATCGGATAGCCGAACCCGCGGCCGGCGGTGTTCCGCAGGTCGGCAAGGCTGGATTCGAGCGGTCCTGCGTACCGGCGGTGAAGCGGCCAGGGCCAGATGTAGTCGCCGCTTGCCGCACCGGCAACGACGAGCTCGTCGCGCAGAGCATCCGAGTTCGAGAAGACCCCGGCATACAGGTCGCCCATCCCGCCGCGCATCGCGCCCGTCAGGGTCGCAACGTCGACGACGGAACCGGCTCCGGCCTGCTTCGCGTACCAGATCGCATCGGCGAGCAGCAACCGGCCCTCGGCGTCCGGGTTCGTGACCTCGACGGTCAGCCCCGAGGCGGTGGCGATGATGTCGCTCGGCCGGTAGGCGCCGCCCCCGAGCATGTTCTCGGCCGCGGGAACCACCGCCAGCACGTCGGCCGCCACGTCGAGCTCGGCGAGGGCGCCGAGGGCGCAGATCACCGCGGCCGCGCCGCCCATGTCGGCTTTCTGCTTGACGATGTCGCTCTGCGGCTTCAGGAAGTACCCGCCGGAGTCGAAGGTCACGCCCTTGCCGACGAGCGCCAGAGGTTCCGCGGGCCGGGCCCCGCCGCGGTACCGCAGGACGATGAGCCGCGGCTCGTTCACGCTCCCGCTGCCGACGGCTGCGATGGCGGAGAGGCCGGCCGCTCGGATCGCCGCGGCGTCGAGCACGTCGACGTCCACGGCCAGCGGTTCGAGGAGCTCCGCCGCACGCTCGGCGAGCCCCGCGGGCGTGAGCTCGTTCGGTGGGGCATCGACGAGCGCCCGAGCCTCGTTCGTCCAACGGGCCACCACCTCGGCCTGCATCGCCTCGGCGGCGAGGCGGCCGGCCGCACCGGCGAAGACGAGCCGCTCGAGCGCCTGCTTCGGCGCCGTCGTCTTCCAGCGAGCCGGGTCGTAGCCGCCGAGAACGACCCCGTCCACCACCGCCCGCACCTGGCGCTCGCCACTGGTCAGCTCGTCATCGAACGCCCAGACGAGGGTGGCCTCGACCCCGCGCGCGGCCCGCGTCGCCGCAGCGGCGGCCGTCCGCACGGCGTCGTCGTCGAGCTCGCGGCCGAGCCCGAGGAGCGCCGTACGCGGCCGGCCCGGGATGATCGCGATGCCTCCCTCGTCCTCGGCGAGGAGCCGCGGATCCACCTCCCCGCGCCAATGCGACGCGGCGCCCGCGGTCAGGGGCACCGCCAGCAGCGCGTCGGGCACGAGGCTCGCGTCGGCGAACTGGATGTCGAGGGGGCTCAGGCGGGTCATGGCACAGATCGTTACACGACGTAAGCAAGTCCGTGGGGGTGGCGTATACTGTGCGCTGGAGTTGACTGTCAACCCGAAGGGATACAGATGACCTGGGTTACACCCGAGTTCGACACGCTCGAGCTCTCGTCTGAGGTCACCGCTTACCGGGCTCACCGGTAAGACGGCTTCTGCGCGATGGGGGCGGTAGCAGGCTCCGCCCCCGTCGTCCGCCCTTCTCATGAAAGCCCGGATCCTTGGCTCGGCCGCCGGCGGCGGCGTGCCCCAGTGGAACTGTCTCTGCCCGGTCTGCGAAGCCGCACGGCGCGGCGACGGAGATGTCGTTCCGCGAACCCAGTCGTCGATCGCCGTCTCTGACGGAGCCGGGCGCTGGTTCCTCGTGAACGCGTCGCCCGATCTCCGTCAGCAGCTCGGATCGCTGGCACTCCCGCCCGCTTCCGGGCTCCGCTCGACGCCGATCGCGGCTGTGCTGCTGACCGACGCCGAGATCGACCACACCGCCGGGCTGCTCCTCTTGCGCGAGTCGTCCGAGCCGATCCACATCTACTCGTCTACGTCGGTGCGCGAAGCGTTGACGACGGGCTACCCGCTTCTGCCGATGCTCGAGTCGTACAGCGGCGTCGTCTGGAGCGAGCTCCGGCCCGGCGTACCGACGCCGCTCCCCGACTCGAACCTCACCGTGGAGACGTTCGACGCCGGGGGCGATTCGCCGCTGTACCTCGGCGCCGACGCCGTGCACATCGGTGCGGTTGGGATAACCTTTCGCGAACAGGGACGCGGTCGTTCGCTCACCTACGTGCCCGGCCTCGCGCGGCTCGACGACGACGTCCTCGCACGCTTCTCGGCCAGCGATTGCGTGCTCGTCGACGGAACGTTCTGGCGTGACGACGAGCTGATCGGCCTCGGGATCGGGCGGCGCCGTGCGGCGGACATGGGGCACCTCCCCATCGCCCCTCCCACGGGTACCCTTTCCGCGCTGGGTGGCCTTGGAGTGAGGACGATCCTCGTGCACATCAACAACAGCAACCCGATCCTCGTCGAGGAATCGGAGGAGCGTGCGCTGGTCGAAGCCGCAGGGATCGAAGTGGCCTACGACGGAATGGAGATCGAGCTCGGATGACAACCGCGGACGTGGAGAGCACGAACGAGGCCCCGTGGACGCGCGAGGCGTTCGTCGCCGAGCTGCGCGCGTGCGGCGCGAGCTACCACGACCTCCATCCGTTCCACGTGCGCATGAACGAGGGGCACCTCACACGGGAAGAGCTGCAGCGCTGGGTGTCCAATCGCTTCTACTACCAGCGGAACATCCCGCTCAAGGACGCCGCGATCCTCTCCAACTGTCCCGAGATCGACGTCCGGCGTGCCTGGATCGAACGCATCGTCGACCATGACGGCGCGGAACCGAGCTCCGGCGGTATCGAATCCTGGCTGCGGTTGGGCGAAGCGCTGGGCGTCGAGCGCGAGCGCCTGCAGAGCGAAGCGGACGTCCTACCGGGCGTGCGGTACGCCGTCGACGCGTATCTGACCTTCTGCCGTACGCGTCCCTGGATCGAAGCGGTCGCCGCCTCGCTCACCGAGCTCTTCGGCCCGAGTGCGATCCGCGTGCGGCTCGAGGCGCTCGAGCGGCACTACCCGTGGATCGACCCGGCCGGCCTCGAGTACTTCCGTTCGCGGCTCATCCAGGCCCCGCGCGATGCCGAGTACGCGCTCGGCCTCGTGCTCGAGCGCTGCGTCCGGCGCGACCAGCAGGAGAGCGCGGTCGCGGCGCTCGCGTTCAAGTGCGATCTGCTGTGGGCACAGCTCGAAGCGATCGACCTGGGCGACACGCGGCCCGCGAGGGCGCGGGCGTCGTGAACACGAAGCCGCTCGTCAAGCCCCGTCTCGCTCCCGGCGTCCGCCTCCACCGCGACACCGTGCGGGAACGCGACGTCCTGCTCTATCCCGAGGGAGCACTCGTCCTGAACGAGACCGCCGTCGCCGTGTTGGAGCTGTGCGACGGCGACCGCTCCGTCGACGACATCGCCGGGGTGCTCGGGAAGCGCTATCAGGCCGACGTGCGGGACGACGTGCAGACGTTGCTCCAGGCGATTGCGGATCGGGGCCTCGTCGATGGTGAGTGAGCCAGCAATCCCGAACCCGCTCCTCCTGATCGCCGAGCTCTCCTACCGTTGCCCCCTGCACTGCCCGTATTGCTCGAACCCGCTCGAGATCGGTCACGACCGCTATCGCGACGAGCTCTCCACCGAGGACTGGGCCCGCGTGTTCAGGCAGGCCGCCGAGCTCGGGGTGCTTCAGCTCGCCCTGACCGGTGGTGAGCCGCTCGCCCGCAAGGACATCGCCGAGCTGACAGCCGCTGCCGCGGAGGCGGGCCTGTACTCGACGCTCGTCACGGCCGGAACGCTGTTCACGCGAGATCGCGCGACGGCATTGCGCGCGGCAGGGCTCGACCACGTGCAGATCAGCATCCAGGACAGCGACCCGATCGAGTCCGACCTCATGGCCGGGGTCAAGGCCTACGGCAAGAAGATCGACGCCGCTCACCTCGCCCGCGAGCTCGGCTTCCCGCTGACGATCAACGTCGTCCTCCACCGCCGAAACCTCGACCGCGTCGAGGCGATCATCGCCCTGGCCGAAGAGCTCGGCGCACGTCGCCTCGAGCTCGCCAACACGCAATACCAGGGCTGGGCGCTGCCGAACCGCTCGAGCCTCATGCCGACGCGCGCGCAGCTGGAGGCGGGCGAGCAGGCGGTGCAGCGTGCGCGCGAGCGGCTCGGCTCGAAGATGGAGATCCTGTGGGTCCTGCCCGACTACTACGAGGAACTCCCGAAGCCCTGCATGGGCGGATGGGGACGCGACGCGATCCTCGTCACCCCCGTCGGCGACGGCCTTCCCTGCCAGTCGGCGTCGACGATCCCGGGCATGACGTTCGAGAACGTCCGCGACCGGTCGCTCGCCCAGATCTGGTTCGAGTCCGAGGCCTTCCAGCGCTTCCGCGGCACGTCGTGGATGCAGGATCCGTGCCGCAACTGCCCGCTCGAGCGCCAGCATGTCGACTTCGGGGGCTGCCGCTGCCAGGCGCTCGCCCTGACCGGCGATGCCGCCGCCACCGATCCGGTCTGCCACCTCTCACCGCACCACGAGCTGATCGTCGAGCAGCGGATCTCGGGAGCGCCCGACGGCGAGGAGATGCCGCTCGTCTACCGCACGACGCGCTCGCGGCCGGTTCGCACCCTCGACCGCTCGTAGACATGGAGGCCGCGGTCTGGGCGAGCGGCCTCGGCCGGGACTACGGCGACAGCGTCGCCGTCGATGCAATCGACCTCGACATCCGCGAGGCCGAGTTCTTCGGGTTCCTCGGGCCGAACGGGGCGGGCAAGACGACGACGATTCGGCTGCTGACGACGTTGCTGCGGCCCTCGCGCGGCGAGGCGCGTGTCGCCGGACGCGACGTCGTCGCGCAGCCCCTCGATGTGCGGCGTGCGATCGGCGTCGTGTTCCAGGAGACGACGCTCGACCTCGACCTGACAGCGGAAGAGAACCTCCGCTTCTGCGCCCGTCTCTACGGGCTCTCGCGCAACGAGACCCGGACGCGCGTGCGCGAGACGCTCTCGCTGTTCGGTCTCGAAGAGCGCCGCCGCACGCGCGTGCGCGCCTTCTCGGGTGGGATGCGCCGTTCGCTCGATCTCGCTCGGGGGATCCTCCACCGGCCCGCGATCCTCTTCCTCGACGAGCCTACACTGGGCCTCGATCCACCCCAACGGCGCCGGGTGTGGGATCACCTCGGTCGTCTGCGCAGGGAGCACGGGACCACGCTCTTCCTGACGACGCACTACCTCGAGGAAGCCGACCCATGCGACCGCGTCGCGATTCTCGACCGCGGTCGCGTCGTCGTACAGGGTGCGCCCGAGCACCTCAAGGAGCAGTTCGGGCTCGACAAGGTCGAGCTCGAGATCGCCGGAGACGGCCGAGACATCGAACAGGTCGCCAAGGACGTCCGGAGGCTGACAGGCACAGCGCCGCGGACGAGCGCACGCGGTCTCACGGTGATGGTGGAGAGCTCTGCAGACGCGCTCACGTCCCTGCTCCCGCTCGCCGGAAACGGCGTGGACATCAGCGTGCATCGGCCGACGCTCGAAGATGTCTTCCTCGCAGCGACGGCGCGCGCCTTTGCGGGCGGTGAGGCGTGATCGGCGCCGTCGTCGCGGTCGTCACGCGCGAGTTCCTGCGGTTCGCGCGTCAGCGCGGCCGTCTCCTGAGCACTTTCGCGCGACCGCTGATCTGGCTCGTCGTCGTCGGCTCGGGCTTCGAACGCGTCGTGCCGAGCGAAGGGACGGTCTCCTACAAACAGTTCCTCCTCCCGGGGATCTTCGCGATGGTCCTCCTGTTCAGCACGATGCTGTCGGCCCTCGCCACGGTGCACGATCGCGAGTTCGGCCCGATCCGCATGCTGCTCGTGGCGCCGTTGCCGCGACCCGTGACGGTGCTGGCGAAGCTGATCAGCTCGTCCGCGCTCGGGGTCCTGCAGGCCGTGTTCTTCCTGCCACTGATCTGGATCCTCGGGCTGCGGCCGTCGCCCCTTGCGGTCGTCGAGTTGCTCGGCGCGTTCGTCCTTTCCGCGCTCGCGCTGTCGAGCATCGGGCTGCTGCTCGCGTCCCGTCTGAAGTCGATCGAGAACTTCGCGGGGATCATGAACTTCCT
>CAZDEX010000039.1:0-8331 GCA_964504405.1 uncultured Gaiellales bacterium
GGGGGCCGGGTCGGGGACGGCGGACCGGCGCGCCGCCGCGGCCCGGGCGGCCGCCTGCTGCCGCTGCAGTTGTAGCGCCGCCTGCTCGCGCGCGAGCCGGGCACGTGCCTGCGCGGCGAGGAGCGCCTGCCGGCGCGCCTCCTCCTGCTTGATCGCGTCGATCTCGGACTGGATCGACGAAAGGAGCCGCTTGCGCTCGGTGAGCATCGAGCCGATCTGCGCGCGCCTCGAGTCGAGCTGCTGCACGGCAACTGCACGCCGCTCCTCGACGGCGAGCGTCCGCCGCGCGGTCGCGGCGTACTGGTTGCGCGCGTTCGTCGTCTCGACGGCGAGGTCGTGGTCGGCGGCTGCGATCGAGTGCGCGGCGTCGAGCTTGCTCAGGACGTCGTTCACGGTCGTGCTGCCGAAGAGGATCGAGATGGTCGTCGGATCGTCGGAGCTCTGGTAGAGCGCGATCACGCGCGCGCGAACGCGCGCGACTGCGATGCGCCGTTGGCGCTCGGCGATTCTCAGGTTGGCGCGGTCACCGGCGAGCTCGCGTCTCGTCTGGGCGAGCTCGTACTGCGCCCCGTTCCATGCCTCCACGACCTGCCCGAACTGCTCGTCGAGTGCATTCACCTGCTGGAGCACCTGCTGCGCCTGCGCAGCCTTGGCCTTCAACCGCTCCTTCGGCGACGCCGCGAGAGGCGCACCGGCGAGGGTCGCGCCGATGAGGAGCGCGGCGCAGGCGACTATGGGCTTTTGAGCACGCATCCAGGAAGGACGCCCTTCTCTCCCGCGGGAAGGACTCCTACGAGAGTAACCCGCCGCGACCTAAGAAAGTTGTGACAGAGCCAATGCGGGATCGTCCGTGAAGATCCCGCTCACGCCGAGATCGCGTAGCTCGCGCATGCGCGCGGGCTCGTTCACCGTGTAGACGAGCGTTTCCAGCCCGAGCTGCTTCGCCGCCTGCAGCCCGCGGCGCGTGACGCGGTCGTTCTGGAAGCCGGCGGCCCACGCGTCGGCGGCTCGGCGGATGCTGACGCCGAAGCCGACGTGCTGCACGGTGCGCAGTTCCGGGCGGCGCACGCGAGCCTCGACGAGCGGAGCGCGCTGGAAGCAGACGAGAACGTCCTCGTCCCGCAGCAGCCGCAGCGTGCGCTCGACGGTATCGCCGCGTGGCCGCTTCAGTTCGACCATCAGCCCGATCCTCCCGCGGCAGAGATCGAGCACCTCCTGCAGGGTCGGATAGGTGACGCCGCGCAGCGGACGGTCGTGCGTGACGCTCAGGTCGTTGTGCACGTCGAACTCGAGATAGTCCGCGCCGAGCTCGATCGCTCGTTCGAACGCCGGCAGCGTGTTCTCTGGCTGCTCCGCGGACGCGCCGCGGTGGGCGATCACGAGCAGAGGAGGCGCTCCATCAGATCTGCGTCGATGCGGTCGGCGAGCTCGTCCGCCTGGGCCATGCGCTCCGCGCCGAGCGTGCGCGTCAGTCCCACGACGTAAGCGCCGGCGGCTTTCGCAGACGCAACGCCGACGTCGGTGTCCTCGAAGACGAGCAGCTCCGTCGGGTCGACGCCGAGCTTCGCCGCGGCGCGCAGGTACGGCTCCGGATTGGGCTTGCCGTTGTGCACGTCGTCCTGCGACACGATCACGTCGAAGTCGAGCCCGGTGGCTGCGACGACGGGCGCGATCTCGTCGATCAGCGCGGCGGAGACGAGCGCGACCGGCATCCGTTCCTTCGCGAAGACGACCGCGGCGCGCACGTCGGCGTCGACTGTGGAACCGTCGGCGACGCGCTCATTGTACCGCCGGACGCGCTCGGCGATCAGGCCCTCGTCGCTCCGCCCGAGCCAGCGCGTGAACATCTCCTCGTCGGTGTGACCCGCGAGATGCTCGTAGTACTCCGCCTCCGTGAGCGGAGCGCCAAGCTCGCCGAACATCTGCCCGTAGATCTGCGCGAGGACGGGCTCGTCATCGGACAGGGTGCCGTTGAAGTCGAAGACAACCGCCTTGGCCATCCGCGCGAGAGCGTAGCGTCGGCACATGCCGACGTCCGCGCTCCTGCTGGCGCTCGCCGCCGCGTTCGTCCACGCTCTCTGGAACATCCTGCTCGCGCGCTCCCGCGACATCGAGGCGGCGACGGCGGTCGCGCTGATCACGGCGGAGCTCGTCTTCGCCCCGGTCCTGGCGTTCACGTGGAGCGCCGAGCGCTCGGTCTGGCCGTTCCTCGTCGTGACGGGTGCGCTCCAGCTCGCGTACTTCGCGCTGCTCGCGACCGCGTATCGGCTGGTGCCGCTCTCCGTCGTGTATCCGATCGCGCGGGGCGCGGCGCCGGTGCTCGTGCTGCTGATCGGCGCCGTATTCCTCGGACGAACGGCGTCCACGACCCAGGCGATCGCAGTGCTCCTCGTCGTTTGCGGGATCCTGCTCGTGCGCGGCTTCAGCGGCGCCCATGCGCAGGGGATCGCGTCCGGCGTGGCGATCGCCTGCATCGCGGGCTACACGCTCGTCGACAAGAGCGGCGTGCGGCACGCCGAGCCGATCACCTACCTCGAGCTTTCGATGATCGGACCGGCCGTGATCTACGCGGCAGCGGTCATGCGTCTCAAAGGGGCTGCCGTTGTACGGAGCGCGGTCGGCCCGTCCTCGATCGTCGCCGGCGTGTGCACATTCGGCGCGTACGCGCTCGTGCTCGCTGCGCTGCAACGTGCCGCTGCCGCACCCGTCGCGGCGGTGCGAGAGACGAGCGTCGTCATCGCAGCGCTGCTTGCCGGCGTGGTCCTGAACGAGCACGTGACGCGCACGAGGCTTGCCGGCGCGGTGGTCGTCGCCGCCGGCATCGCGCTGCTCGCAGCGTAGGCGGGTGTCAGGTACCTCGTGCGAGGTACCTGACACCGATCGTGCGCTACTTACCGAGCCACTTGTTGACGACGCTCATGTGCGTCGAGACGTACTTCTGGGCGGCCTTCGCCGGGTCCATGTGCTGACCGGCGATCCAGCTCGACACCATGTTCTGGTCTGCGTTCGACGGCCAGCTCCACCGCTTGAGGACAGCGACGGCAGGCGAGCCGCTCGTGACGAACTTCGTGCTGAACACCTTCTCGAGCGGGTACGACGAGTACGCGCACCGGAAGTTCTGCAGCGGAGCCTTGACGGTTCCGTCGTCCTGGCAGTTCTTGCCGCGCGGCGGCAGCTTCACCTCGACGAGATCGAGGGTCGAGTTGCGGTACTCCGGCGTCCACCAGTAGAAGATCACCGGCTTCTTCTGGGCGATCAGCTGGCTGAAGCGCGCGACCTCGGCGGTCTCCGCGCCGACCGTCACGTGCTTCAGGTTCAGCCCGAGCGCCTGGATCAGCTGCGTGTCCTTCTGCTCGTACGACGGGTCGCCGCCGAGGAACATCCCCTGGGGTGCCTCGGGCGAGGCGAAGACGCTCTCGTGGCCCTTCAGGCCCTGCCACGACTTGAACTGCGGATACTTCTGGAGCAGGTAGCGCGGGATGAACCAGCCGATGTGCCCGGTCAGGCCGTTCGATCCTTCGACCACGACGCTCTTCTGCTTCGTTGCGTACTGCTTGTACTGCGCCACGTGCTGCCAGTCCTCGAGCACAGCGTCGACCTTCCCCTGCGCCATCGCCTGGTAGACGGGGATCTCGGCGATGTCGGTGACGTTCACCTTGCAGCCGAGGTACTTCTCCAGCACGTACTTGGCGACGTACGTGTTGGCCGTCGAGCCCGTCCACGCCTGCTCGTTCAGCGTCACCGTTCCGCAGCTCGACGCCGAACGCGCCGCGTGCGTGCTGACGAATCCCGCGATCGCCGCGCCGACCACGACGACTGCCGCGGCCAGCACGATCAGCGGTTTCTTCATGTTGTCCTCCTCTTTGTGTTGCCTCTCGTAACCCGGTCCAGGGCGATGCCCATCGCGAGGATCGCGATCGACGCGACGACCCCGATGCCGAACTGACCGCGCTGTAGCCCGGCTGCCACTGCGTAGCCGAGCGCTCCCGACCCGACGAGCCCTGCGATCACCACGACGGCGAGGACCATGATGATCCCCTGATTGATGCCGAGCATGATCGCGTCGCGCGCGAGCGGAATCTTGACCTTCAGCAGCACCTGCAGCCGCGTGGCGCCGAACGACTCGGCTGCCTCGACGGTCGTAGGTGCGACGTCGCGCACACCGCGCTCGACGAGCCGCACGACGACCGGGAACGCGTAGAGCACCGACGCGATCAGGCCCGGCACGTACGAGATCGGGAACACGTAGACGAACGGGATCACGTACACGAGCTGCGGCAGTGTCTGCAAGATGTCGTTGACCGGGCGCGTCACGCGGCTGATCCACCTGACCTCCGCGGCGAGGACGCCGAGCACGATGCCGAGCAGGACGGCGATCGCCGTCGCGACCAGCACCTGCGAGAACGTGTCCATCGCGTCTTGCCACTCCCCGACGACCCCGATCAGCGCGAACATCGCCGCGGTCGTTACGGCCGGGCGGCGGCCGCTGAGCACGAACGCGATCGCGGTCAGCCCGACCAGGGTCACGTACCAGGGCGTCTCGACGAGGAATGTGTCGAGGGGCTGGAGGAGGTGCGCCACCATGAACGTGCCGATCGGGTTGGTGATCTCCTTGAACAGGAACGTCGTCGGCTTCTGGACGTAGTCGAGGATGCTCTGCACGCGCGCGAGCAGCCACGATTGCGCCGTCCACCGGGAGTAGGCGAGGCCGGCATGCGCAACGTGCCCGACGACGGCGACGATTGCGACGCCCAGCACGAGCGCGCCAGTGATCGCGCGGGCTCGCTTTCGGCCGGTCGTGTCGAGATGCCGGTTCGTCGGGTCGGTGCGCACCGCGATCGACTCGGTGACGCGGTCGAGCCCGATCGCCATCACCACGATCGCGGCTCCGGCGAGGATCGCGAGCGCCGGGTTCGAGTTGAGGCCGTTCGTGACGGGCGCGCCGAGACCGCCTTGCGTGTTGATCAGCCCGGCGATCACCACCATCGAGAGCGCGAACAGGATCGTCTGGTTGACCGAGAGCAAGAGCAGCTTCCGCGCGAGTGGCAGCTGCACCTTCCAGAGCACCTGGCGAGGTGTCGAGCCGAGCGCGGTCGCGGCCTCGACCGTGTTTGCCGGGACGTTCCGGATGCCGAGTGCGGTGATGCGCACGGCGGGCGGCACCGAGTAGATCATCGTCGTGATCACCGCGGCCGCCGGGCCGACGGAGAAGAAGATCACGACCGGCATCAGATACGCGAACGCCGGGACGATCTGCATCGCGTCGAGCACCGGCGTGATCGCGCGCTGGACGCGGTCCGAGCGACCCGCCCAGACGCCGAGCGGCACACCGACGAGGAGCGAGAGCGCGACTGCGACCAGCATCAATGCCAGCGTCTGCATGCTCTCGTCCCACAAGCCGAGCGCGCCGAACGCCGCGAAGCTCGCGAGCATGATCACGGCGGCGCGCCGGCCGCCGAAACGGAGCGCGAGCAGCGTGCCGAGCGCCGTCGTCGCCGGCCAGCGGAGCCACGACGAGAGCAGGTCGTAGAGCCAGCGGACGAGCGCGTCGAGACCGCTGCTGATCCCGTGGATGACGCGGTAGACGATGTTCGGTTGGCTCTTGGCACCCTCGGCCGAGAGCCAGTTCTGGACGTTGTCGAGGTAGTGGGTCAGCGAGTGCCACGTCACGCCGCCCGGCCACGTCTGGGTGCGGGTCACCGTCAGATGCACGATCACCATCACCGCCACGATCGACGCGACGAGCGTGGTGCGACTGCGCCACCATGGACGGTGCTCCACGACGACGGCGGGTGACGCGGCGAGGCTGGAGACGGCCACCTGTCAGTCCCCTTCGCCCGCGATGGCGGTGAGCACCGCTTCCTTGTCGACCACGCCGACGACGCGGCCCCCTTCGACTGCGCACACAGGCTGGTCGCTGCTCGCGATCACCGGCACCGCGCTGCGCACGGTCGTCGCAACGTCGAGCCTCGGGCCGTTCTCCTCGCCGGCGCGCGCGTCGCGCATGATCCAGCGCAGCGTCAGCACGTGCGAGCGGGGGATGTCGCGGATGAAGTTCGCGACGTACTCGTCGGCAGGTGAGCCGATCAGCTCCTCGGGCGTTCCGAGCTGCACGATGCGGCCGTCGCGCATGATCGCAATGCGATCGCCGAGGCGCAGCGCCTCAGGCAGGTCGTGCGTGATGAACACCATCGTCTTGCCCGTCTCGTGCTGCAGGCGAATGACCTCGTCCTGCATGTCGCGGCGGATCAAGGGGTCGAGCGCGCTGAACGGCTCGTCGTAGAGCATCACCTTCGGGTCGACGGCGAACGCGCGCGCAAGACCGACGCGCTGCTGCATGCCGCCGGACAGCTCATCCGGGAACTGGCTGGCGGCGTCTTCGAGCCCGACCAGGCTCAGCACCTCGCGCGCGCGCGTGTGCCGCTGTGCCTTCGGGACGCCCTGCACTTCGAGCCCGAACGCGGCGTTGTCGAGCACGGTGCGGTGCGCGAGCAGGCCGAAGTGCTGGAAGACCATCGACGCGGTGTGTCGCCGGAGCTTCAGCAGCTCGTCCTTGTCGGCGGCCGTGACGTCGCGGCCGTCCACCTCGACTCGCCCGGCGGTGGGCTCGATCAACCGGATCAGCGTGCGGACGAGCGTCGACTTGCCCGAGCCCGAGAGGCCCATGACGACGAAGACCTCGCCCGGATAGACCTCGAACGACACGTCGCGTACCGCGGCGACGCACCCGGTCTTCGCGCGCAGCTCGCCCCGCGAGAGATCGGCGTCGGGCGTCCCGATCACCTTGTCCGCGTTCTTGCCGAAGATCTTCCAGATCCCCTCGGCGCGGATCAGCGGCGCGTGGCCGTTGCCGTTAGAAGAGGCCAACCGTCTCGCCGTCTTCGTCGATGTCGACCTCGAACGCCGCGGGCGACTTGCCGAGGCCCGGCATCGTCTGCATGTCGCCGCAGAGCGCGACGATCCAGCCGGCGCCCGTGTACGCGCGCAGGTCGCGCACGCCGACCGTGAACCCGGTCGGCGCGTTCGCGAGCGTGGGGTCGTGTGAGAGCGAGAGGTGGGTCTTCGCCATGCAGATCGGGAGGGTGTCGAGGCCCTGCTTGTTGAACAGTCCGATCTTTGCGCGTGCGGCGGGCTGAAGGAAGACCCCGTCCGCGCCATACGCACGTTTTGCAATCGCCTCGATCTTGTCCTCGATGGGCGCGTTGAGCGGATAGAGGTACTCGAATTGGGATGGTTCCTCGGTTGCGGCGACCACGGCCTCTGCAAGCGCCGCGGCGCCGGCGCCCCCGTTTGTAAAGCCGTCGTTGACCTCGGAGGCGTACGCGCCGAACTCCAGGGCGAGCCGCCGGACGAGCTCGATCTCGTCGTCGGTGTCACCGGGGAAGCGGTTGACGGCCACGACCGCGTTCAGCCCGAACTCGCGCACGATCGAGAGATGGCGTGCGAGGTTCGACGCGCCGATCTCGATCGCGTCGGCGCCGCCGTCGGGATCCTTTGCGTGGTGCTTGAGCGCCTTGACCGTGGCGACCATCACGACCGCGTCGGGGCGGAGGTTCCCGAGGCGGCAGACGATGTCCATGAACTTCTCCATCCCCATGTCGGAACCGAAGCCGCTCTCGGTCACGACGTAGTCGGCGAGCTTGAGCGCGACGCGGTCTGCGACGACGGAGTTGTTGCCGTGCGCGATGTTCGCGAACGGCCCGCAGTGGACGAATGCCGGCTGGCCCTCGAGGGTCTGCACGAGGTTCGGCTTGATCGTCTCCTTGAGCAGCACCGTCATCGAGCCGGCTGCTCGCAGCTGCTCCGCCGTGACCGGCTCGCCCTCGAAGGTCTGTGCAACGGTGATCGCGCCGAGGCGCTGGCGGAGATCTGCGAGGTCGGACGCGACGGCGGCGATCGCCATCACCTCCGACGCGGCGGTGATATCGAATCCGGTTTGCCGCGTATAGCCGTTCGCCTTCCCGCCGAGGCCGATCACGACGTCGCGCAGCGCGCGATCGTTGATGTCGATGCACCTGCGCCAGCTGATCGTCAGGGGATCGATCCCGAGCTTGTTGCCATGCAGCAGATGCGCCTCGAGTATCGCTGCCAGCAAGTTGTTCGCGGCGCCGATCGCATGGATGTCGCCGGTGAAATGGAGGTTCATGTCCTCCATGGGGACGACCTGCGTGTACCCGCCGCCCGCCGCCCCGCCTTTGATGCCGAACACGGGGCCGAGCGACGCCTCGCGCAGGCACAGCGCGACGCTCTTGCCGATGTGACCGAGGCCCTGCGTGAGCGACACGGATGTCGTCGTCTTTCCTTCGCCGGCCTTCGTCGGCGTGATCGCGG
>CAZDEX010000039.1:8341-11964 GCA_964504405.1 uncultured Gaiellales bacterium
TCGACGGCAAATTGCCGCTTCTGGCAAAGCCGTTCGAGCCGCGGATCAAAAATACGATCGAGCGCGAGGCGGAGGCGATGTTTCGGACGGCATAGCGCTCTACGCTCCGTGGAGACTACTGCGGCGTGATCGCGGTGACGTCGATCAACTTGCCGTCGGGCCTCGACGCGAGACGGTCGAGCACGGAGAGGTCGATCTTCGCCTTGTACCGGCCGTAGGGCTCGACTTCCTCGTCGAGGAGACCTGCCGCGGCGGCGATCTCGCGAATCGGGCGGAGCTGCGCCTCCTGAGCGATCCGGAGTGACGAGGGCATCGTCGTGTCCAAAGTCGTCCTTTCGGTCGAGTGATCGACGCGAGGATACGGCTAATATATCTCTGTGGCTAGGGCAGGCACTGCACGCCTCCCAGCTCCGCCGGAGGGCGAGGCTGCCACACTCGCGGACCAGGCGTACCTCGCGATCCGCCATCTGATCGTCACCCTCGAGCTGCCGCCCGGCGCCGCGATCAAGGAGCCGGAGCTGACGGAGCAGCTCGGCATCGGCCGCACGCCGGTGCGCGAGGCGCTGCGGCGGCTCGCTCTCGAGCGGCTCGTCGACGTCTTCCCACGGCGGGGCATGGTCGTGACGACGGTCGACATCCGCGATCTCGCGCGCCTCTGCGAGGTCCGCGCGGTCCTCGAGCCCGAGGCCGCGCGACTGGCCGCAGACCGCGCCACAGGGGCGGATCTGGAGCAGATCAATGTCCTGCGCGCCGAGCTCGCCGGGGGTGGGCGGACGGACGACCGCGTGCTGATCGACCTCGACGAGCGCATCCACCGCACGATCTACCGCGCCGCGCACAACCAGCTGCTCGAGGAGACGCTCGAGTGGTACTACACGCACGCCCTGCGGATCTGGATGCTCGCGCTGGACGAGACCGAGGGGCTCGGGGCCGCTGTCCAGGAGCACGCGGATCTGCTGGAGGCCGTCGCGCGGGGGAACGGGAAGCGGGCCGAGGCCCTGATGCTCGCGCACGTCCTCGACTTCGAGGAAGCGATGCGCGCAGTCCTGCAGCAAGCGTGATATATCAGCGGCATGACTGAGACCTCGACCTCCGCAGTACCGGCGCAGGCGCGCGCCGTCGTGATCGGCGCCGGGATCGTCGGCAACAGTCTCGCCTACTGGCTCTCCGAGCTCGGCTGGACCGACCTCGTGCTGCTCGACAAGGGGCCGCTGCCCAATCCCGGCGGCTCGACCGGCCACGCGTCGAACTTCATCTTCCCCGTCGACCACTCGAAGGAGATGACCCAGCTCACCGCCGAGTCGGTGCGCCAGTACCGCGAGGCGGGTGTCTTCACGCAGAGCGGCGGGATCGAGGTCGCGCGCACGGAGGAGCGGATGCAGGAGCTGCAGCGGCGCGTGTCGTCCGCGAAGGCGTGGGGGATCGACGACGTGTCGATCCTGACGCCGGCGCAGGTGAAGGAGCTCGTGCCGTACGTGGAGGAGTCCGTGATCGTCGGAGGCTTCTACACGGAGTCCGTCGGCATCGTCGACTCTCTGCGCTTCGGCACGGTCGCGCGCGAGCGCGCGCAGGAGAAGGGTGCGCTCTCCGTGTTCGCGAACACCGAGGTTCTCGGCATCGACGTCGAGAAGGGGCGCGTCACGGGGATTCGCACCTCACGCGGCGACATCGCGACGGACACGATCGTCGTCTGCTGCGGCGTGTGGTCGCCGAAGATCGCGCGCATGGCGGGAGCGTCGATCCCGCTCACGCCGGCCGTGCACCAGATGATCGACGTCGGCCCCGTGCCGCACTTCAAGGACACGAAGGGCGTGATCGAGTTCCCGATCGTTCGCGACATGGACACGAACATGTACGAGCGCCAGGACGGAAGTGGGCTCGAGATCGGGTCCTACGCGCACCGCGCGATCCTCCACGACCCCGAGGACATCCCGTCGAACGAGGAAGCGGCGCTTTCCCCGACCGAGTTCCCGTTCACGGAGAAGGACTTCGAGCAGCAGATGGAGGACGCGCTCGAGCTGATCCCGGACGTGCTGAACGACGAGTCGGTCGGGATCAAGTACGCGATCAACGGCCTGCTCTCGTTGACGCCGGACGGCTTGCCGCTTCTCGGCGAGACACCGGAGGTGAAGGGGCTCTGGTCGGCCGCGGCGGTGTGGGTGAAGGAAGGCCCGGGCGTCGGCAAGTCGGTCGCCGAGTGGATGACGCACGGCGAGTCGGGGATCGACCTCCAGTCGTCCGACATCGCGCGCTTCTACGACTGCCAGAAGACGAAGGCGAACATCAAGGCGCGCACCGCCGAGGGCTTCAACAAGACCTACGGGATCGTCCACCCGAACGAGCAGTGGGAGACGAACCGGCGCGTGCGCCTCTCGCCCTACTACGAGCGGGAGCAGGAGCTCGGCGCCGTGTTCTACGAGGCGGCTGCGTGGGAGCGGCCCCATTGGTACGAGTCGAACGCGAAGCTGCTCGACGAGTTCGGCGATCGGATCAACCGCCGCGAGGCGGAGTGGGAGTCGCGCTGGTGGTCGCCGATCATCAACGCGGAGCACCTCGCGATGCGCGACCGCGCCGCAATGTTCGACCTGACGGCGTTCTGCATCTTCGACATCACCGGCCCGGGCGCGCTCGAGACGGTGCAGAAGGTGTCGATGCGGCAGATGGACGTGGCAACGGGCAAGGTCGTCTACACGCCGGTGCTCTCGCCGAGCGGAACGTTCAAGAGCGACCTGACCGTGATGCGCCTCGGCGACGAGCAGTTCCGCGTCGTGACGGGCGGCGCGCACGGCATGGCCGACCTGAAGTGGTACTCCGACCATCGTCCCGCCGACGGCTCGGCGCAGATCGTCGACCTGACGTCGGCATACACGACGCTCGGTCTGTGGGGGCCGCGCGCCCGCGACATCCTCGCCTCGCTCACCTCGGACGACGTCTCGCACGAGGCGTTCCCGTTCGCGTCGTGCCGTGAGATCGAGATCGACTCGCTGCGCGTGCTCGCCTCGCGCATCTCGTACGTCGGCGAGCTCGGCTGGGAGCTGTACGTGCCGATGGAGCAGGGCGCGAAGCTGTGGGACCTCGTGTGGGAGGCGGGGCAGCCGCACGGCACGGTCCCCGCGGGCATCGGTGTCTACGGCACGACCGGCCGGCTCGAGAAGTGCTATCGCGCGTTCGGCTTCGAGCTCGACGCGGACTACGACGTCGTCGAGGCCGGCATGGCGTGGGGCAAGGTCAAGACGCCGGACTTCATCGGCAAGGAAGCCCACGTCAAGCATCGCGAGCAGGATCCGGTCGCGGTGCTGTGCACGCTCACCGTCGACGACCACACATCGAAGGACGGAACCAAGCGCTACATGCTCGGGAAGGAGCCGGTGCTCTCGCGCGAGGGCAAGCCGCTCGTCGACGCGCACGGACGCCGCTCGTACGTGACGAGCGCGGGCGCGGGCCCGTCGATCGGCAAGCACATCCTGCTCTCGTACCTGCCGCCGGAGAGCGCGAACGTCGGCGAGCAGCTCCTCGTCGAGTACCTCGGCGAGCAGTACCCGGTGACCGTCGCGACCAACGACTCGACGCCCGTCTTCGACCCCGACAACTCGAAGGTGAAGGCTTGAGGTTCCTCACGTTCC
>CAZDEX010000040.1:0-9091 GCA_964504405.1 uncultured Gaiellales bacterium
TGCAGGCGCCCGCCCGTCCCGCTCAGCACGTCGCCGCTCACGAGCGTGCGGTGCTCCGGGATGAAGAAGACCACCTGGTCGGGCTCGCCCGCAAGCTCGATCGCCTCGATGCCGGGCGGCAGCTCGGTCGTCGTCGCAGCGTTCGGCCGCTTGTTCCACGCGGCGTGTGGCGGCGCCCACACCGATGCGCTGTAGCGCTCGACGAAGTCGTCGGTGCCGCGGTAGTGCGCCGGCTGCGTGAGCAGCACGCGCACCGGCTTGCCGTGCGGGTCGAAGTCGCGGTCGACCGGCAGGAACGGGTCGATGAGGACGACCTCGTCGTCGGTCTCGTACCGCACGACAGGCACCTCCTCCGGCCAGTTCTCGCCGGGCTCCCACGCCGGGTGCGGGGAGTGCCACCACGTCAGCTCGCTCATCGCGGAAAGACTACGGGCCCGGACGCATGTCCAGGCCCGTCGTGAGCGGAGGGGGAGGGATTTGAACCCTCGATCCGCCTAACGACGGATAACGGTTTTCGAGACCGCCGCATTCGACCGCTCTGCCACCCCTCCGGTCGCGCGACAGCGTAGCGGTGGCTACGCGTGCGTGGACTTGTAGACGAACGCCGCGACGTCGTCGATCTGCTTCTGGGACAGCTGGCCCTTGAAGGGCGGCATCGCTCCGCCGCCGACCTCGACCTGGTGGACGACCTTGTCGTAGGCGGGCTTCAGCGTGTCGAGGTTCGGGCCGACGGTGCCGGTCGCGTTCGCGGCCTTGAGCGTGTGGCAGCCGACGCACCCCGCGCTCGTGAACACCGCCTTGCCTGCGGCCGCGTCTCCCTGGACGGGCGCGGGCGCCGCAGCGCCGGTCGTCGTCGGCGTGGACGTGCTCTGCGCCGGCGGTGTCGCGGCGGCGCGCGCCTTCTCCTCCTTCTCCTTGCCGAAGACGAGCACGGCGGAGAGCATCGCGACGAGGAACGCGACGCACGCGACGGCGAACCAACCCACGTGCTTCCCCGGGAAGTCCGGGTTGCGGCGCGGCAGCACGAACGAGCACACGAGGGCGAAGATGATGAACAGGCCTCCGACGGAGGCGAGCCCGATCTTCTGGCCGGAGGTCAGCGCGGCAACGAGCATCGGGGCCGGAACCTACCGAAACTAGGAAATCGCTGCTTCGCCTGCGCCCGGCTCTTCGACGCCGGTCTCGGGCGGGCCGACCGGCACGGGGCGCGGCGGCCGCAGATAGAGCAGCTCGTACAGGGATGCGGCGACCACCGCGCCGGCGAACGGGCCGACGTACCACACCCAGAAGTGCGCCCAGTGGTTGCCGACGAGCTGCGGCCCGAATGCACGCGCCGGGTTCATCGCCGCGCCGGTGAGGCCGTAGCCCATCAGCACGTCGAACGCGATCGTGAGCCCGATCGCGAGCCCTGCGATCTGTGCGAACGCGCCGCGCGGGTCGACGGCCGTCGCGAAGATCACGAAGACGAGGAAGAACGTGAGGACAGCCTCGAGCACGACGCCCGGGCCGGAGCTGAGACCGGAGCCGAGCGACGGCACACCGAGGTTGCCGGCGTTCTCGGGGCCGCTCGGCAGGATCCACTTCAGGAGCAGCGCGGCCAGCGCCGCGGCGCCGAACTGGATCAGCCAGTACCAGACCGCGAGCATCGGAGCGATGCGCTTCGTGACGAGGAACCCGAGCGTCACCGCGGGGTTGAAGTGCCCACCGGAGATGAAGCCGACGGCGGAGACCATCACGGCGATCACGAGGCCGTTTGCGAGCGCGAGATCCGTCGGCGTGCGCGCGAAGGCAGCACCGCCGGCGGCAACGAAGATCAGCGCGAAGGTGCCGACGAACTCGGCGGCCCCGCGGCGGAAGTAGTCGCGCTCCAGCACAACCCGAACTCTAGGACCCGCATCGGACGGAGCCGCGACCTCAGATCATCCAGGCGCCGTTGTTGTGGTCGATGCCCTGACCGGTGACGCCGAGCGCGTCGTCGGAGAGGAGCCACGCGACGGTTCCGGCGATCTCCGCGGGCTCGCTCATCCGACGCAGCGGCACCTCTTGCTTGGCGATCTCCCACGCCTCGTCCTCCGCGAGGCCCGGCCAGCCGGACAAGCCCTGCCAGGCCATGTCGGTGTTCACCCAACCGGGGCAGATGGCGTTCACCTGGATCCGGCGCGGCGCGAGCTCGGCCGCGAACGCGCGCACCATGCCGAGCAGCCCCGCCTTCGAGGCGCAGTACGCGGTGTAGCCGGAGACGCCGATGCGCGCGAGGATCGACGACGTGACGACGACGCGCCCGCCGTCGGGAAGCCGCGGCTCCGCAGCGCGCACACACCAGTACGAGCCGTAGAGGTTCGTCTGGAGGATGTCGTCCCAGCGGTCGCCGTCGCCCGCCTCGTTCGGGCCTCCGATGCCCGCGTTCGCGACGAGCGCGTCGAGCGGCTCGTCGAATGCGGCGAGCACGGCGTCGCGGTCGCGGATGTCGACCGCCTTCGTCTTCGCGCCGGGGACGACGTCGCGCAAGCGCGCCTCGTCGCGGGCCAGCAGCGTCAGCCGCGCGCCTTCCTGCGCGAGCCGCTGCGCGATCGCGCGGCCGATGCCCGTCCCTGCTCCGGTGACGACGACGTGCTTTCCCTCGAGCCTCACGCGGGCGAGTCTACGGGCGGCGCGGCGCGCAGCGCCGAGCGCTCCGCCACGGCGGTGACGACGATCGCGAGGATCGCAGCGGTGTTGAGCGCGAGCACGACCGTCAGCACCGAGCGCGTGTCGTAGCGCGCGAGCGCGACCCCGGCGAGGAGCAGGCCGATCGGCGCTCCGATGCACTGGAACACGCCGAAGACGGCGACGCCCTGCGTCCGCAGCTCACGCGGGATGCGCAGCATGACGAGCGCCTGGATCGGTGCGTTGACGTTCGACATGAAGAAGCCTGCGGCCGCCATCGCGGCGAACGGCACCTCCCAGCGCGCGGGCACCGCCAGCAGCCAGAGGGACGCCATCTGGAAGAAGAATGCGACAGCGCCGAGTGTCAGGGGGTGAAATCGCTTCACGGTGCGCATCGACACGAATGCGCCGACGAGCGCGCCGCCGCCGAGCGCGCCGAACAGCCACCCGAGGATGCGCGGGTTGGCGTGGTACTGCGTGACGACGAGCACGGGAAGCGACGCGAAGATCAGCTGCCAGCAGACGTCGAGCAGCGTGAACGCGGGCGTCCAGATGCGCAGGAGCTTGTCGCGCATGATGAAGCGCACACCTGCGAGCACGCCTCGTGCGCGCTCGCCCGCCGGGATTTCCGGCGCGTCGACGAAGAGCAGCACGAGGGTGAACGACGCGATGTACGTCGCTGCGTCGACGTAGAGGATGTTGGCGGCCCCGAGCAGCGAGATGAGAAGGCCCGCTGTGGGTGGGCCGAGGAAAATCGTCAGCCGGTTCGCCGCCTGGAAGAACGCGGTCGCATACGCGACGTCCTCGTGCTCCTCGCCGACTAGCTCGGGCACGACCGCGCGCTGCACGGCGAAGTACGGCGCAATGAAGACCCCGGTCGCTGCGACGAGCGCGAGCAGCGCCGGGAACGGCAGCCACCCGAACGAGTGCAGAAGCGGGATGGCGGCGAGCAGCGGCGCGCGAACGATGTCGCAGATCAGCATCGTTCGCCGCGTCCCGAGCCGTGAGGCGATCGCGCCGCCCCAGAAGCCGAGCACGCCGATCGGGAGGATCTCGGCGATGATCACCCACGTCATGCGCTCCGGCGAATGCGTCGTCCGCAGCACGAACCAGGGCAGCGCGAGCCACGTCATCTGCGTGCCGAGTGACGAGATCACCTCCGCCGAGAGCAGGGCCGCGATGCGACGGTCGCGGAGGAGGCTCATGCTTCTGCCGCAGCGCCGAAGCTGACGACGATCGTCTTCGTTCCGCGCCGCGCCTCGCGGCCCCGGTACTCGTCGAGGAGCGCCTCGAAGCGCTCGCCGAGCTCCTCAAGCTCGAGCGGCGTGAGTGCGAGCGTGGCGGAGGAGGTCTGCGCCGCGCGCCGCCAGCGTGCGGGAAGCTCGTGCTCGTGGCGCAGCGCATCGCGCACGCGCTGCTGCTGCCGCGCGACGAGCTCGTCGCGCAGGACCGCCGCTTCGAGGCCGTCGGACCCGAACTCGATCCGCTCGGCGGCAGCCCGCCACGGCCGCTCGCGCCCCGCGCCGCCTTTCCCCTCGGCCACGAAGCCCCACTTGGCGAGCGCCCGCAGGTGGTAGCTGCACGAGGAGGGGCTGTCGCCGACGGCCGCTGCGCACTCCGTCGCCGTCGCCTGGTCGACCGCGTGCAGATGGTCGAGAAGCGCGAGGCGCGTTGGGTGCGCGAGCGCGCGCATCGCGCGGGGGTCGTCGAGGGTGAGCGTGTTCTCGAAAGAGATGTTTCGAAACTACTCTTTCGATAGCCACGCGTCAAGCACGGCTTGCTCCTTCTCCCTGTCGAGGCCGGCGGCCGGCTCGATCGGCGCCTCGCCGCTCCGCACCCACGCGAGCGTGTCGCGCACCGTCTCCGCGAGCGGCCGCGTCGCGAGGCCGGCGTCGTAGGCGCGCGCCGCGTCGATCGAGAGCATCCCCTGGTGCTCGGCGCCGTGCAGCCAGAGCGGGAGCTCCATCCATTCGCCGACCTCGTGCTCGGCGAGGAAATCGCCGTCGACCCAGACGAACTCGACGTCCGCGTCGCTCCGGCACGCGTCGATCAGCTCGTCGCGGCGCAGCACCGGCCCGACCGCGTTGTACGTCCCGCCGAGGCCGGTCTCGGCTGCGGCGACGATCCACGCGGCGAGGTCGCGCGCGTCGATCACCTGTGCATCCGCGTCGGGCGGGCTCGGCGCGAGCACACGCCCGCCGGCCGCGAGGCGCACGGGCCAGTACGTGAAGCGGCCGGTCGGGTCCCACGGGCCGGCGATCAGGCCTGGACGCGGGATGAACGCGTTCGGGTAGCGCTCGCGCACGACGTCTTCACAGAGCGCCTTGAGCTCGCCGTAGGCCTCGCGCCATTCCTCCGTCGGTTCCTGGAGCTGTGCGACGGGCGACTGCTCCGTCGGCGGCGTCGACAGGTCGGCGTACACCGAGATCGAGGAAACGAACGTGTAGTGGCCGACGTGGCCGAGCGCGTCGATCGTCTCCTGCACGATGCGCGGCACGTAGCCGCTCGTGTCGACGACCGCGTCGAAGCTCCGGCCCTCGAGCGCGGCGAGGTCGCCGTCCCGGTCACCGTGCAGCTTCTCCACGTCGGGGAAGATGTCCGGCCGGGTCTGGCCGCGGTTGAAGAGGGTGACATCGTGGCCGCGGGCGAGCGCGGCGTCGACGACGTGCCTGCCGAGGAACTGGGTACCGCCGAGGACGAGTATGTGCATAACGTTGAGCCTATGTACTTCGTGCGCCACGCCGAGCCGGCCGACTACGGGCGCGTGATCGAGCGAATCGACGAGTGGTGGGGCGGACGGCAGATGGCGGCGATGCTGCCGAGGCTTTTCTTCGTCCACTTCCGCGACACGTCGTTCGTCGCGGAGGAGGGCGGCGAGCTAACGGGATTCCTCTGCGGCTTCCGCTCGCAGACGTTCGACGACGAGGCGTACGTCCACTTCGTCGGCGTCGATCCCGGGCGGCGGGGGTCGGGGCTCGGCCGCACGCTCTACGACCGCTTCTTCGAGGCCGTCGCGCCGCGGACCGTCGTGCGGGCGGTCACCTCGCCGGTGAACGAGCAGTCCGTCGCCTTCCACCGGGCGATCGGCTTCGAGGTCGAGCGGGTCGACCAGGACTACGACGGCGCCGGGGCCGCGCGGGTCCTGCTCGTAAAGCGTCTCTGACCTCCCTCTTTTCGGGGATACGAGCCGGCCGAAGGGGCGCAACCATGCAGGTATGGGGGTGCCCGTGTATCGGGGGAGCTTCGAGACGCCGCAGGCCGAGCGGCTGCTGTGGCGCGCCGGCTTCGGGCCGCGCCCCGGCGAGGCCGAGGCGCTTGCGAAGCTCGGGCTCGACGGAGCCGTGCACGCGCTCCTCTATCCGGGCCGCGAGAAGTTCGTCGGGCCCGCGCCCCACGACTCGAAGGGCCGTCCGCTCGCCCCCGCCGACGCCTGGGGGCACGACCACACCTGGTGGCTCGACCGCATGGTGCGCACCTCGCGCCCGCTCGTCGAGCGGATGACCCTTGTGTGGCACGACTGGTTCGCGACGTCCAACGACGGCGTCGGCAGTCAGAAGCTGATGCTGAAGCAGAACGAACTCTTCCGCTCGCAGTCGCTCGGCTCGTTCGAGCAGCTGCTGATCGACGTCACACGCGATCCGGCGATGCTCAAGTGGCTGAACGGCGTCGACAACTCGAAGGACGCGCCGAACGAGAACTACGCGCGCGAGATGATGGAGCTCTTCACGCTCGGCGCCGACCGCGGCGCGTACACGGAGCGTGACGTGCGCGAGCAGGCGCGCTCGCTGACCGGCTGGGAGAACGACTGGAAGGAAGGCGTCGGCGACTACAACTTCCACTACGACGCGGCGGCGCACGACGCGGGCATGAAGACCGTGTTCCGCAAGTCGGGCCGCTACGACTGGAAGGCGGCGTGCCGACTATGCGTGTCGCACCCACTGCACGCGTCGTTCTTCGTCCGCAAGCTGTGGTCGTACTTCGTCCCCGTCGCGCCTGACCACGCGACACAGGCCGCGCTCGAGGCTGCATACAGGAAAGGACGCCAGGTGCGGCCGGTGCTGCAGGCAATCCTCATGCATCCCGCGATCTACGACGGCCCGCGCATGATGAAGCCGCCGGTCGTGCACACCGCGGGGCTGCTGCGGCGCATCGGCGCTCCGATCACCACGACCGACTGGGCGTGGATCGGGTCGCTCGCCGGCCAGCAGCTCTTCTATCCGCCGAACGTCGCCGGCTGGGACGAGACGCGCTGGCTCGACACGGCCACGTATCGCGGGCGCTGGATCGGGGTGCAGCGCATCCTGCAGGATCGCAAGCTCGATCCTGCGAAGTCGACGGCGGCCGACGCACAGACCGTGCTCACGCGCGCCCTCGCGTTCTGGAATCAACCGGCGCTGACCGACGGCACGCGCGCCGCGCTCCTGCAGTTCGCCCAGACCGCGCTCGGCGATGCAGGCAGGCAGAAGTGGAAGCAGCAGCAGTACCCCGCGCTGGTGGAAAACGCTCTCCGCCAGCTCATCGCCGTCTCACCGGACGTGCAGACGTCATGACCGGCGTAGGCTCGACGGAGCCGGCGAGGAGCGCAGGTGCCGGCTTTGCCGGCGCCGGAGCGGGAATCAGCTGCTTCGAGTGCTCACGCGCCGACGCGCTGCGCGCCGCCGCAGGACGCGGGTTGCCGGCGATCGAGCCGGGCATGCCGCTGCCGGCCGGGACGGGCATGTCGCGCCGCAGCTTCGTCGCGAAGTCGCTCGGCGTCGCCTTGTCGGTGTACGGCGCCGGCAAGCTGCAGTGGTTCGAAGAGGGGATCGCGAACGCCGCAACGCGCGCCGACGCGCCGATCCTCGTCGCCGTGTTCCTGCAGGGAGGCGCCGACGCGCTCTCGATCCTCTATCCGGAGGGCGACCCGCTCTACCGCAAGCTGCGCCCGCACCTCGCCGTGTCGGGCGGCCCCACGTTCGCGGAGGACGACCGGCTGAAGTGGCACCCGGCGATGTCGCCGATCGCGCAGCTGCACGGCGAAGGCAAGGTCACCGTCCTGCCCGCGGTCGGCTACGACCATCCCGACCAGTCGCACTTCACGTCACGTCACTTCTGGGAGGTCGGCGCGACCGACACCCGCCTCCTCACCGGCTGGATGGGCCGCTACCTCGACGCCGCCGGCGTGCCGGACAACCCGCTGCAGGGACTCTCGCTCACCGGGCAGCTCCAGCCGACGCTCGCGACGGCGAAGGTCCCGGTCGCGGCGATCGACGGGCCGGACCAGTACGACTTCTGGGTGCCGGGCGTGTGGGGTGAGGTCGAGACGCGCATGCTGGACGCCGTCGGTGTCCTCGGCGGCGTCAACTCGAGCGACCCGGCGTTCCGTACGGCGGCCGACGTCACGATCCAGTCCGACCGCCTGCGCAGGCAGCTCGACCCGTTCTCTGCGAAGGGCGCGATCACGCCCGCGGTCGCATACCCGACGTCGGACGACTCGTTCCCGAAGCAGCTCCAAGGGCTCGCGGCGATGGTCGCCGCCGGGCTGCCGCTGCGCTGCGTCGCACTCGAGGCGACGGGCGAGTACGACACGCACGCCGGCCAGGCCTCGGCGCTCACGCCCGCGCTGACGACGACGGCCGCGTCGCTCTACGCGTTCCAGCGCGATCTGGAAGCGCGCGGCGTGGCAGACCGCGTGCTCACGCTCGTGTGGTCGGAGTTCGGCCGCCGCGCGAAGGAGAACGGCTCCGGCGGGACCGACCACGGCGCCGCCGGGACGGGCTTCCTGATCGGCAGCCGCGCCGCCGGCCGCCAGGTGGGCGAGTTCCCGGGCCTCGGCGGCGGCCTCGACGAAGATGGCAACCTGAAGGCGACTTCGGACTTCCGCGCCGTCTACGCGTCGCTCCTCGAGCAGTGGCTCGGCTTCGACGCCACGCGCGTCATCCCCGGCGCAGCGAAGCTCGAGCGGCCCAAGCTCGTCAAGTGAAGCTCCTCGTCGCGACGCTCCTCGTGGCGGGGAACGGCTTGCTGCTCGCCCCTGCGCCCACGCGCGTGCAGGTGGTCGCCAAGGAGTACTCGTTCGGCCTCTCGCGTCTGCAGGTGAAGGCCGGGCCGGCGGTGATCGAGCTCGCGAACTTCGGCCAGGACCCGCACGACCTGCGCCTGCAGCGGATCGGCACGCGCCACGTCGCGGGCCTGGGCGTCTTGGCGCCCGGCGCGCGCGCCGAGCTGACCACGAAGCTCCTTCCCGGGCGATACTCGCTCTGGTGCTCGGTCGCGAATCACCGGCAGCTCGGGATGCGCGCGACGTTGACCGTCGTGCGCTGACGGTCGACGACGTCGGCGATCCGGCGGGCACGCCCGTCGTCTACCTGCACGGCGGCGGAGACTCCCGGCTGTCGCGCCACCCCGACGACTCGATCGCGGCGGCGCTCGGCGTGCGACTGCTCGCGGTCGACCGCTGCGGGCC
>CAZDEX010000040.1:9191-11950 GCA_964504405.1 uncultured Gaiellales bacterium
TGTGCGCGCACCCGTGACGTTGTGGTGGGGCGAGCGCGACACCGTGTGCCCGCCGGCGATCGGCCGCGACTACGAGCAGCACCTCGCGAACGCGACGTTGCGCATCGTCGACGGGACGCACCAGCTGCTCTTCCAGCGGTGGCGCGAGATCCTCGCCGACGCCGCGGATCGAACCGGTGTCTGATGACGCGTGACCGACGTGAGTGTCGGCGGTTCGCGTTCCGCTGACTCGCCGCGACAGGTCGAACGGGTGTCAGACACCGGTGCGCTCAGCTGGGCGACCGTCCTTGACGCCCGACGGGACGGTGGGCCGGACATCGCTAACGCGGTGGCCGGAGCGCGGCGAACTCGTCCGTCACCTCGAGCCGTGCCGACCGGAAGCGGAACAACGCAGCGGGCCGTCCGCCCGTGCGGCCCGGAGCGCGGCGGCCGTCGACGCGCTCGAGCACGCCGCGGCGCACGAGGACGCGCTGCAGGTTCGTGGCCGACACGTCGTGCCCGAGCGCGGCGACGTAGATCTCGCGCAGCTCCGAGATCGTGAACGTGTCCGGCGCGAGCGCGAAGCCGACGTTCGTGTACGACAGCTTCGCGCGGAGGCGCGCCTGCGCCGCGGCGACGAGCGGTTGCCCGATGCTTGCGGCCGCGTTCCAATGCCCGGCAAGCTGCGCGTCGGGCGCCGCGAGCCCGAGGTACGCGGTCGCGACGCTGCCGTCGGGCCGCACGACCGTCTCGAGCTGCTCGACGTGGGCGAGCGCGTTCACGTCGACCGCACGCGCGAGCGCCGCCTCGAGCGATTCGCCTGTCGCAAGCCGCGCCGCCGGAAGCTGACCGCCGTCGAGCAGGACGTCGAGCCGCCCGTCGCGGGCACGCAGCACGACACCGACGACCGCATGCGAAGTAGAATCGGCCACGGTTTTCGTCCCAGAGTCTAAAACCTCGGAGGCCCCGTTGAAGCGTCGTATCCCGTACCTCGTGCTCGTCGTCGCGCTCGCGACCCTCGCCGCCGGCTGCGGCTCCAAGAAGAACACCCCGGCGACCACCACGACCGCCACGACCGCCACGACCGCCGCGACGACGGCGACGACGACCGCCGGCGCGAGCAGCGGCGGGTTCAGGGTCGGGCTCAGCACCGACATCGGCGGCCTCAACGACCGCAGCTTCAACCACCTCGCCTACGTCGGCCTCCAGCGCGCCGCGAAGGACCTCGGTGTGAAGACGCGTGTCGTGCAGTCGAACTCGCCCTCCGAGTACATCCCGAACCTGAGCGCGCTCGCGCGCCAGGGGTACGACCTGGTGATCGGCGTCGGCTTCACCGAGATCCAGGCGATGCAAGCTGTCGCGAAGCAGTTCCCGAAGACGCACTTCGCGATCGTCGACGTCGCGAACGCCGACGAAGGCCACCTTAAGAACGTCGAGGGCCTCCTCTTCAAGGAGCAGGAAGCCGGCTACCTCGCCGGCTACGCCGCCGGCCTCGCCGCGAAGGCGAAGGGCGGCCACGCCGTCTCCTCGGTCGGCGGCCAGAAGCAGCCGCCGGTCGACCGCTACATCGCGGGCTTCCAGGCCGGTGCGAAGGCCGCCTTCCCCGGCGTGAAGACGCTGAACGGGTACTCGCAGGACTTCGAGGTGCAGGCGAAGTGCAAGGAGGTCGCGCTGAACCAGATCGCCGCGGGCTCCGTCGTCGTCTTCCAGGTCGCGGGCGGTTGCGGCCTCGGCGCGCTCGACGCGGCGCACACGAAGAACGTGTGGGGCGTCGGCGTCGACGCGGATCAGGGCTACCTCGGCCCGTGGATCCTCACCTCGGCGTTGAAGCGCGTCGACACCGCCGTGTACGACTCGATCAAGGACGCGAAGGACGGCAAGTTCAAGGGCGGACAGGACGCGGTGTACGGGATCACCGACGACGGCGTCGGCATCGGCAAGTTCTCGCCGCAGGCGCCGAAGGGCATCTCGTCGGCCGTCGCGAAGGTGAAGGAGCAGATCGTGAGCGGCAAGATCACGAACATCCCGACCGTCGTGAAGTAATGCCAGCCGATCGTGTTGCGACCATGGCGGCGGCACCTCTGGGTCGTTTTTCTGACATGGAATGCGTGCACATTCCCGCGGGCCGGGGTGCCACTTACTTTTCGCAGGAGGACCGATGGCTGAGCTGACCGACCGGCAGCGCGAGCTGCTCAAGGGGAAGCACTTCGGCGTGGTCGGAACCGTCGGCGACGACGGGCGCCCGCAGACGAGCGTCGTGTGGATCGACACCGACGGCGACAACGTCGTGTTCAACACGACGAACAAGCGCGCGAAGGGGCGCAACCTCCGCGCGAACCCGATCGTCAGCATCAGCGTCTGGGACAACGACAACCCCTACAGCTACTTCGAGGTGCAGGGACCGGCCGAGCTGACCGAAGAGGGCGCCAACGACCACATCAGCGAGCTCTCGCGGCGCTACACGGGCGAGGACTTCCACACGCCGGTCGACCGCCTGATCGTGAAGGTCAAGCCGGAGCGCGTGCTCGACCACATGGAGTAGCTGCATAGGTGCATAGCCCGTATGCTCGCGCGATGGCTGTGACGGATCTGCGCGCCGCGGCGCGCGACCACCTCTGGCTCCACTTCACGCGCATGCACGGCTACGAGGCGCCCGTGATCGTGCGCGGCGAGCACTGCTACCTCTGGGACGACAACGGCAAGAAGTACCTCGACGCCCTCGCCGGCCTCTTCTCCGTGAACATCGGCTACTCGTACGGCGACGAGATCGGCCACGCCGC
>CAZDEX010000041.1:0-4831 GCA_964504405.1 uncultured Gaiellales bacterium
CGGCGAGCCGCGACGAGACCGAGTAGTACGACTCGGGCGAGTCGTGGTCGACCGCAGTGGGCGTGATCACGACCTCGGCGCCGTAGCCGCGCAGCATCGAGATCTTCTCCTGGCTCATCTTGTCGGGCATGACGAAGATGCAGCGGTAGCCCTTCTGCGCGGCCGCGATCGCGAGCCCGACGCCTGTGTTGCCGGACGTCGGCTCGACGATCGTCCCGCCCGGCTCGAGCTTCCCGTCGCGCTCGGCGGCCTCGATCATCGCGAGGCCGATCCGGTCCTTGTTCGACCCGCCCGGGTTCATGAACTCGAGCTTCGCGAGGATCGTCCCGGGCACGTCGCGCGAGACGCGGTCGAGCCGGACGATCGGCGTGTCGCCGACCAGATCGATGATCGTGGGGTACTCGCGGGGCATCCGGGGCGGAAGCCTACCCCGGCCGCCGACGTTGACGGAATCAACGACGAAAGGACGCGAGATGAAGATCACGACGATCGGCCGCGGGAACATCGGCGGCGGGCTGGCCAGGTTGTGGCGTGCGAAGGGGCACGACGTCACGGAGCTCGGCCGCGAAGGCGGCGACGCCTCGGACGCGGAGGTGATCCTCGTCGCGGTCCCGTCCGGCTCGATCAAGGAAGCGCTCGGCAAGGTCACCGGCATCGAGGGCAAGATCGCGATCGACGCGACGAACGCCTTCCACGGTCGCGACGATCAGTTCGAGTCGCTGGCGCACGAGGTGAAGTCGATCACCGGCGGGCCGGTCGCAAAGGCGTTCAACCTCAACTTCGCTGCGCTCTACGACGAGATCGCGAACCAGCGCGTGCCGCCGTCGCAGTTCTTCGCCGCCGACGACGACGCGCGCCAGGTCACCGAGCAGTTGATCCGCGACGTCGGCTACGACCCGCTGTACGTCGGTGGCCTCGAGCACGCACGCGCGCTCGAGGCCACCTCGCGTTGTGGTTCTCCGCCGTCCAGGCGGGGCTGGGGCAGAGCTTTTACCGCTACGCGGCTCCCGGCGCGCTCTGAGCCTCGGCGACCGCGAGTTCCTCGCTCCGGACGAGGACGAGCGACGCGACCAGTCCGACGACCGCGATCCCGACGCACACCCAGAACGCCCACTGGGCGCCGCTCGTGAACGCACCCGGGAACGTCGTGCCCGTATGGAGCAGGCTGTTCGAGTGGGTGATCAGCACCGACGAGGTGACCGCCACTCCGATCGCGCCGCCGACCTGCTGCGCGGTGTTGATCAGGCCCGACGCGAGCCCAGCTTCGTGGTGCTCCACCCCGGCGAGCGCGGCGATCGAGACGGGGATGAACGTGAACGGGAGCGCGAACCCGACGAGCAGGTAGCCCGGCAGCAGATCCGACGCGTACGACGCCTGCACCGGGATCTGCGTGTACCAGAGCATCCCGGCGATCATCCCGACGAAGCCGACTGCCATCACCGGTTTCGCGCCGAAGCGCGTGACGAAGGCCTGCGCGAGCCCGGCCCACAGGATCGCCGTGCCGGCCGTCGCGACGAACGTCAGCCCCGTCTTCAACGCCGACCAGTGCAGCACCTGCTGCACGTACAGCGTGAGCAGGAAGAAGTTCGCGAAGACGACGGCCCCGAGCAGCAGGCCCGCGACGTTCGCGCCCGCGACCGTACGGATGCGGAAGATCGAGAACGGCATCAGCGGGTCCTTCGCGCGCGCCTCGACGACGACGAACGCGACCAGCAGCGCCGCCGCGACGACGAGGCGGGAGATCGTCCAGGACGACGTCCAGTGGTGGCTCGGAGCTTCCGACACCGCGTAGACGAGCAGCGCGAGGCCTGCGGTGATCGTGATCGCGCCGAGGTAGTCCTGCGTGTGGTCGCGCGCCTCGCGGCTCTCGCGCACGATCCGCGGCGCCAGGAACGCGACGAGCACGCCGACCGGCACGTTGACGAAGAAGATCCACTCCCAGCCGAGGTACTTCGTCAGCAGACCTCCTGCAAGCACGCCGACCGCCGCGCCCGAACCGCCGAGCGCGCCCCAGATCCCGAGCGCCTTGTTCCGCTCGGAGCCCTCGGGGAAGATCGTCGTGATGATCGAGAGCGCGGCCGGCGAGATGATCGCCGCGCCCAGCCCCTGCACCGCGCGCGCCGCGATCAGCACGCCTTCGGACCACGCGAGCCCGCACAGGAACGACGCAAAGGTGAACACCACGACCCCCGCCATGAAGACCCGCCGGCGCCCGAGCAGGTCGGCCGCGCGGCCGCCGAGGAGCAGGAAGCCGCCGAAGGTGATCGCGTAGGCGGTGATCACCCACTGCAGGTTCTGCTCGGTGAAGTGCAGCGACTTGCCGATCGACGGCAGCGCCACGTTCACGATCGAGACGTCGAGCACGGTCATGAAGAACGCGGCGCACACGACGGCGAGTGCCCTCCAGCGGTTCGGGTCGAGATGCGGCTCCATGCTTCCTCCTACGAGAAGGGACGGGGGGTTGCAGACACCTTCGGAATCGCGACGCGCGCGATGGTCGAGAAGTCCTGCGGGCGGCAGGCCTGGCAGATGTTCGCGTCGCAGGCGACCGAGAGGAAGATGAAGGCCTCCTCCATCGTGAAGCCCCACTGCTCGACGAGGAAGCGCGCGCCCTCCTCGACCGCTCGGTCGAGCGCTTCCATGAAATCGGGGCCCGCCGTGCCGTGCACGACCCAGCGGTCGGCGAGCTCGGTGACCGGCCAGGTGCCCTGCTTGCCCTTCAGCAGGCCGACGCGGATCGTCACCTCTCCGGCGATCTCGACGCCCGTGAAGCACACCTCGCCGTCGCCCATCGACGCGTGCATGTCGCCGATCGCGAGCATGCCGCCGGGCTGACGTACGGGCAGGTACACCGTCGCGCCGGGACCGTGCAGGTGGTTGTCGAGGTTGCCGCCATGCTCGCCGGCGAACCCGTTGAACACCGTCTCGCTCTCGGTCGCGACGCCGATCACGCCGACCATCGGGCGCAGCGGGAAGGAGATGCGGTCGTTCATGTGGACCGTGTCGCCCTCGACGCGGAACACCTGCGTCAGGGGCGCCTGCACCTCGTCGATCAGCTGGCCGATCCCCGGTATCAGCGTCGCGAAGCCGCGCTCGTGCGGCTTCACCTCGAGTAGCTCGACGACGAGCGAGTCGCCGGGCTCCGCGCCGATGACGGAGATCGGCCCCGTCGCCGAGTTGACGCGGGTGAAGTCGATCTCCGTGACCAGGTCGGCCTCGGTCTGGATCTGCCCGGTGAAGCAGTCGTTCGTCTCGAGGGTGACGATGGAGCCCGGCTCGACCTCGAGCACGGGCTCCATGTCGGGCGAGAACGCCCAGACGACGTCTTCGCGGCCGATGCGGTGTGACGCCGCCGTGGCCACTACGTCGTCGCCTCGATGCCGTGCACCGGTGCGGCAAACCCGGGGTCCGGCCCCTCCTCGACGTAGATGCGCCCGGCGCTCTGCAGCTCCTCGGGTTTCCGCTGCAAGAGCACCAACCCGATGATCAGGCCGGCTGCGATCCAGCCGAGCGCGAACCACGCGGCGTACCGGATCGGGTAGGCCGGCAGCGGGAAGTACTGGTAGTAGAGCGGGAAGGCAAAGAGCACGATGCCGAGCACCGGGAACACGAGGTGCAGCAGCGGGTTGAACTGCTCGCGCTTCTCGGTCAGGTAGAAGCGGATCGACCCGAGCATCACGAGCATGTACACGACGATCACGACGACCGTCGCTGCGGTCGCGAGCATGATGAAGCCGTTCAGCGGGCCCCACTTCCAGCCGAGCACGAACGACAGGATCAGCGCGATTGCGGTGTTGACGATGATCGCCACGTACGGGGTCTTGAACTGCGGGTGCGTGCGCCCGAGCGCCTTCGGGGCGATGCCGTTGCGCGCCATCGCGTAGAACACTCGCGTCGCTGCGTTGAAGCCCGCATTCGAGTTCGCGACGATCGAGTTGATGATCGCGGCGAACACCAGCACCCAGCCGCCGCCCCAGAACACCTTGGCGAGCTCGCGCCACGGATCGGCGCTCGCGCCGGCCTTCGCGGCGAACGAGCCGATGCCGCCTTCGCCGAACACCCACGCGTACGAGAGCAGCACGTAGAAAACGCCGATCGCGAGGCACGAGCCGACGACGGCAAGCGGGATCGTGCGGCGCGGGTTCTTCGCCTCTTCGCCGAGCGGCGCCGAGGCCTCGAATCCGATGAACGCGAGGATCGCGAACACCATCCCCTTGCCGACGCCTGTGAATGCGCCTTCGGGCGCATGGTTCGGGTTGAACGGCTGCAGGTTGAGGGAGCCGGCGTCGGAGATGAGGATCCAGATCGCGAGCGCAGCGAAGACGCCGATCTCGAAGATGCCGAGGATCACGCCCGCGCGCGCGGAGATGCGCACGTCGCGGTAGGTCAGTAGGAAGACGATCGCCGCGACCGCGAGCACCCAGATCCACCACTGGCCCGTGTACTTCCAACCCACCTCACTTGCCATCACCTCGTGCATCGCCCAGCCGCACTCCAGAAAGAGGAACGGCGCGACGAGCGGCTCGAAGAGCAGGAAGAGCCACCCGACGATGAACCCGACGTACGGGCCGAGCGTGCGCGCGGCGTACGTGTAGAGGCCGCCGGCCGACGGGAGCTCCTTCGCGAGCTGGCCGATCGAGTTCGCGGCCAGGAGGCAGGCAGCGAGGGCCAGGCCGACCGAGAGCGGGAGTGCCGCCCCCGCGTGCGGGACCGAGATGTAGATCGAATACGCGACCGCGGCCGCCGGCGCCATGTGCGTGATCGACTGGAAGAGCACGCCGGGCAGGCCGATCGAGTGCTCGCGCAGGTGGTCGAAGTCGCGTCTTTCGGC
>CAZDEX010000041.1:4931-11523 GCA_964504405.1 uncultured Gaiellales bacterium
CCCGTTCGAGCCGCAGCGCGAGGCGGCCCGCGAGTGGTGTCAGACACCGGTTCGACGCCTAGTGGCGGAAGTGCCTGCGGCGGGTTAGCACCATCGCGACGCCCGCGTCGCGCACCGCCGCGACGACCTCGTCGTCGCGCTTCGAGCCGCCCGGCTGGATGACCGCCGCGATCCCTGCGTCGAGCGCGATCTGCGGGCCGTCGGCGAACGGGAAGAACGCGTCGCTCGCGAGCACGGCGCCCGCGAGTTCGTGGCCGTGCTCCCGCGCCTTCTCGACAGCGATGCGCACCGCGTCGACCCGGCTCATCTGCCCGGCGCCGACGCCGATCGTCTGGAGGTCGCGCGCGATCACGATCGCGTTTGACGAGACGTGCTTGCACACGCGCCAGGCAAACAGCAGGTCGCCCCACTGCTGCTCCGACAGCTCGCCGCTGACGACCTCCATCGCCTCCCGGTCCTGGACGTCGGTGTCGCGGTCCTGCACGAGGAGCCCGCCGAGCACGCGCTTGTAATCGCGCTCGCCCGGCGTCTCGGTGCGCCGCTCGTCGTCGCGCAGCACGCGCAGCGCTTTCTTCTTCGTCAGCGCCGCCAGGGCGTCCTCGTCGTAGCCCGGCGCCAGCAGCACCTCGACGAAGTGCTCGGCGACGCGCTCGCCGAGCTCGGTCCCGATCGGGCGGTTGAACAACGCGACGCACCCGAACGCCGACACCGGGTCGGCGAGCAGAGCGCGCTGCCATGCCTCCTCGATCGTCGCCGCCACCGCGACGCCGCACGGGTTTGCGTGCTTGACGATCACGACGGTCGGCAGCGTGAACTCGCGCAGCACGCGCCGTGCGCCTTCGAGGTCGACGAGGTTGTTGTACGACAGCTCTTTCCCGCCGAGCTGCTCGACCATCGAGAGCAGGTGCCTGCGCGCGCCGACCTCACGGTAGTACGCGGCGGACTGATGCGGGTTCTCGCCGTAGGAGAGCTCGGACACCTTGCGCAGCGCGAGCGTCAGCTGCTCGGGGAACGGCTCGGTCTCGCCGAACCAGTTCGCGATCGTGGCCTCGTACACCGCCGTCGTCTGGAAGCACTCGCGGGCGAGGCGCCGCCGCGTCTCCAGGCCGACGTCTCCGGCGCGCAGCTCGGTGAGAACGGCCTCGTACTGCTCCGGCGACGAGACGACGATCACGTGCGGGAAGATCTTCGCGGCTGAGCGCAGCATCGACCGCCCGCCGACGTCGATCATCTCCACGACCTCCTCCTCCGTGGCGCCGCGCTTGTTCGCCGCCGCCGCGAAGGGATAGAGCGACACGCACACGAGGTCGATCGGCTCGATCTCGTGCTCTGCGATCGTCGCCATGTCGTCGTCGAGCTCCCGGCGGGCGAGGATGCCGGCGTGGATCCGCGGGTGGAGCGTCTTCACGCGTCCGCCGAGCATCTCGGGCGCCTCGGTGACCGACTCGACCGTCGTCACCGGCAGCCCCTGCAGCTCGAGGAACGACGCCGTGCCGCCCGACGAGACGAGCTCCCAGCCGAGCTCCACGAGCCCACGCGCGAACGTGTCGACGCCCTCTTTGTCGTAGACGCTGATCAGCGCGCGGCGAGGCACAGCTCTCTCACCACTTCGGGCAGCAACCGATGCTCGACGGCGTGGATGCGCTCGACGAGCGTCTCGCGTGGCGCGACCGCGACCTCTTCCTGCGCGATCACCGGCCCCGTGTCGAGGCCGTCGTCGACGTAGTGCACCGTGACGCCGGTCGTCTCGCAGTCGTCGGCGAGCGCGTCGTCGATCGCGTGCGCGCCGGGGTACTCGGGCAACAGCGACGGGTGCACGTTGATCACGCGCTCGGGGAAGCGGCGCAGAAACGGCGGCGTGAGCAGGTGCATGTACCCGGCGAGCACCACCAGCTCCACGCCGTGCTCCTCTAGCCACGTCGCCATCACGAGATCGCGCTCCTCGCGGTCGTCATGGCAGTCGAGACTGAACGTGGCGGTCGGGACGCCGGCCTCGCGCGCGCGGATCAGCGCGTACGCGTCCTTGCGGTTCGAGGCGACCGCGCGCACCGGCAGGCCCGCATCGAGCAGCGCCTGGAGGTTCGTGCCGTTGCCGCTGACGAGCACGCCGATCATGCGATGCGCCCGATCACGGTCTCGCCCGGCTCCGCGTCGGAGACGACGGCGCACCATCCGATCCCGAGGTTGAAGACCCGCCGCAGCTCGTCCTCGTCCACGTGCCGGCCGAGCCACTCGAACACCGGCGGACGCGTCCATGCGTTCCAGTCGATCTCTGCAGTGCGACCGTCGGGCAGCCCGCGCTCGAGGTTGCCGAGGATGCCGCCTCCCGTCACGTGCACGAACGCCTTGGCGCGACGGCGCAGCGCGCGCGCCTCCTCGAGGTAGAGACGCGTGGGGGCGAGCAGGTCTGCGCCGTCGTAGTCCTCGTCCTCGAGCACGCGCCGCACGAGCGTGAATCCGTTCGCGTGCACGCCGGCGGAGGGAAAGCCGATCACGATGTCGCCTGCCGCGATCGTCGAGCCGTCGATCACCTCGTCGCGGGCGACGACGCCGACGCAGGTCCCTGCGAAGTCGAGCTCGCCTTCCGCGTAGATGCCGGGCAGCTCGGCGGTCTCGCCGCCGACGAGCGCAACGCCGGCGTCGCGGCACACGCCCGCCGCGCCGTCCACGAGCTCGGCCACCTCTTCGAGCTTGATCTCGTTCGCCGCGACGTAGTCGAGGAGCATGAGCGGCGTCGCGCCGCACGTGAGCACGTCGTTGATGCAGTGCGCGGCCAGATCAGCGCCGCAGTCGCGCAGGCGGCCGCGCGCGCGGGCGAGAATCAGCTTCGTCCCGACGCCGTCGGTCGACGCGGCGAGCAGGCGGTCGCCGTCGAGCGGGTGCAGCCCGGCGAACGCGCCGAAGTTGTCGGCGCCGGTCGATTCGACGGCGGCCCGCAGCCGGTCGACGATCGACCCTGCGGTCGCGAGCGAGACCCCCGCTGCGGCGTAGCTGTGCTCCGAGCTCAGGGGGCCAGTGTACGACCCGCGGCGGTCAGGTCGGCTCCCCGCACGTCCTTCCTGTGCTGTGTTGGACGCGCTTCTCGTCGCAGCTGGGCCACTCGAGCCGCGTCCAAATCAGAGCATTTCGCCTTGCCGGGAGCGTCCTGTACCGTTGCGGTTCGGAGGTTCGCGTTACCCCGATGGGGGAAGGACAGTGGTGCGTATCGCCGTACAACGAGCAGGAGGCAGCCGATGAAGCGTCAGCACAAGGAACAATCGTCCGGGGCCGGCGCGGTTCTCCGTCCGGGGAATATTCGTCCAAACGATCAGCTGAAGGGCGTAAAGGTCACGACCAAGGCTGACATCGCGAGGCACACGTACCACCCGGCGCAGCCCGTCGATGCTCCAACGGCCGCGGCGCAGTAGTCGCTCTTAATCCATCTCCCCTTCCGCACGGGGATGGCCGTGATGCGCTGGCGCGGTCAGGGGACGATCTGCAACCCACTCCACCCCGCGCCGCGTAACGGACAGCACGCGAATCGGTCCCCCGCACGTTGGGAACGACCCGGTCATCCCGAACGTTCCATCGCTGAACCGTTGCATGTCGATCGTGGTGCGGATGATGAACATGGCGAAATCGATTGCGTCCTGCAACGTTGACGGCAAGATCAGGTGAAACTGGAGCTGGCGGAGTCGTTCTTCCATGCCATCCGGAAGCCGTTCCTCCTCGGCTGCGAGTCGGTTCCAGTCGACGCCGTAAATGACGCGGTCAACGATGTCGTACTGACCCCGCGTAACGGCCCCGAGCGTCTGCGTAGTCACGTGTTCCGTTACGTCCCCCGGGACAAGGACCTCATACAGCCGACCCACGCCGTCGCCGTTGTATCCAGCAACTAAAAAGCCGAGCGGAGATCCTTGCTCCTCGTCAAACTCCGGAAACGCTGCCGCGAACCGTTCGGCAAAGAACATGCCGAGCGAATGCGCGAGTGATTCTGCGTCGTGATCTGCGTCGCCCTGCTGGGCGATGAACTCGTCTATCAGGCCTGCGATCGACTGAGACGCGATGACCGCCGTCCCGTAGGTCGCAATGGCGCAGTCTCCGACAGTGAACAACTTGATGGCGTTGTCGCTGATCACTCGGGCCCGCGGACTTTCAGCGTCGAACCATGTGCTTCGACTGTCGGCGGCAAGAATGATGCCGTCGTACGCTGCAACGCCTACTACAACAGTCACTAGGTCAGTCTCCTTGCTGAGGGGCTAAGCCTGGCGAAGCCAGCCCAAGTCGTCAGGAGTCTTCAAGTGTGAAGGCCGGACCCGACGGCATGGTTTGATGGGACGACCGGTCGCCACCGATCGTCCCATCCGAGCTACCCGACGACCCGCAGCTAGCGCGGAGACACCTGTGACAATGGCGGTCGCATCGGACGTGGCTAGAACCGACGCTTCGCGGGCGCGAGACCCGCGCCGGTCAGGCGAACCGCTCGGCGTAGAGCTCGGGGCGGCCTTCCGGCCCGCCTCCGAGGAACGCGACGGCCGTGTCGCCGACGAGCACCGCGTTCTCCTCCATCTGGAGCCCGAGGATGTCCGCGAGCGCGCCCGCCTTGTTCTCCGGCTCGTCCGCGCGGAGCTGCAGCTCGGCGAGGCGGAAGTCCCCCTGTTCCTCGAGGAGCTCCTCGATCCAGTCCCGCGGCGGGTGGATCTCCAGGCGGTAGCCCGCGTTCGTCGCGACGAACGTCCGGCGGCCGCCGTGCTCCTGGACGCGGAGATTCCACTGCGACGCGCGCTCGATCACGGCCTGGAACTCGTCCTCGTCGAGCGCGATGCCCAGGTGGTCGACCCGCGGGATGCGCCAGTGCCCCGGCTGGACGACGACGTTGACGGCACCGCGCTCCAACTCCGAGAGCCGGAGCTTGAACCCGTCGCGTTCGAGCCTCTCCCACGAGGTGCCCGCCTCCATCGCGACGTGGTCGTCCCCGATCCGCCCATAGCGGGCGACGAGGTTGAAGCCCAGTTTCGCCAGGTAGCGCGCCTCGACGTCCCGGAGCTGCGACGTGACCAGGTGGTAGTGGAAGAGCTGCACGGATCTACTCTTACAAAGCGTGGATTCGCCGTCGCTGCTCACCCCGTGGAGCCTGGACCTGCTGCAGGTGGTGCCCACGGTCGTCGTGGCGCTCCTCTACCTGCGGCGCTCGCGCACGCTCGCCGCGCACGGACGGCCGGTGCCGCGCTGGCGCCGGGTCGTGTTCTGGACGGGGATCTTCCTCGTCTTCGTCGCCCTCAACTCGCCGATGGACGCGCTCGGCGAGGAGCACTTCTTCTTCATGCACATGACGCAGCACATCCTGCTCGGCGACCTCGCCCCGCTGTGCTTCGTCGCCGGCCTGACGGGCCAGGTGCTGCGTCCGATCCTCGCGTGGACGTGGGTCGAGCGACTGCGCAGGCTTGCGCATCCGCTGGTTGCGCTGCCGTTGTGGGCCGCCGACCTGTACCTGTGGCACATCCCGTACCTCTACGACGCCGCGCTGCATCACGACTCCGTGCATGCGCTGGAGCACTTCTGCTTCTTCACCTTCGGCTGCTTCATGTGGGCGCCGGTCGTCGAGACCCTGCCCGCGCCCGCCTGGTTCGGCACGCCGTGGAAGATCGGCTACATCTTCTCGGTTCGCCTGATCGAAACGGTGCTCGGGAACATCTTCATCTGGTCGAACACCGCGTTCTACACCGTCTACCGTCACCCGGCCGAGTGGGGGATCACGCCGGTGCACGACCTGAATCTCGGCGGGATCGCGATGATGACGGAGGGCTCCGTCGTGACGCTCGCCGCGCTCGCCTGGCTCTTCCTGCGCATGGCGGCCGAGGGCGAGGAGCGACAGCGGCTGATCGAGGAAGGCCTCGACCCGCGCGCAGTCGCGCGTGCCGTTCGCTACGGCCGCGCGAAGGATCTTGGCGCTTCACGCTGAAGCACGCGGCAATCGCCACAGGAGGCACGCATGTCTGCTTCACCTCGCTCCGACTGGCCGGCCGGCGCGCGCTTGCCGATCCCCGGCAACGCCGAATGGCTCTGGTGGGTCATCTCAGTGATCATCGTCGCGATCGTCGCGGGGATCTCCGACTACGTGAACGCGCCGATGTGGGTCGACTTCTTCAAGTGGACGACGTCGGCGTACCTGCTCTCGCGCGGGATCGCGAAGGCGTCCCGCGTCCTCGAGCAGTAGGCCGCTCGAAGCGCAGCTTCGCCGCGTCTGCCGGCACGCGAGTCGGATACTCGCGCGTCAGGCAGGCGCGGCACAGCGCACTTGCCGGTCGGCGCGTCGACGCCTGGAGGCCCTCGAGCGACAGGTACGCGAGGCTCGTGGCGCCGATCGCGGCGCGCACCTCCTCGATGCTCGCGTGCGCCGCGATCATCTCGTCCTCGGACGCGAGGTCGATCCCGTAGAAGCACGGTGAGACCACCGGCGGCGACGAGACGCGCACGTGCACCTCCGCCGCGCCGGCGTCGAACAGCATCTGCACGATCTGGCGTGTCGTCGAGCCGCGCACGATCGAGTCGTCGACGATGACGAGCCGCTTGCCGGCGACCTCGGCGAGCGGGTTGAACTTCATCCGGATGC
>CAZDEX010000042.1:0-11402 GCA_964504405.1 uncultured Gaiellales bacterium
AGCAATCGGACGCCGCCACCGCGGCGACTCTGACATTGAGTTCCGGAATGACGCCTGAGCGCGGAACAGAAACGGCGGTTTTATGCCCGCCCTCCGCCGAGGTGGTTACGTTCTTGGTGTGAGCGAGCACGCATCGCCGTTGGACGGTCGGGTGGCGTTGGTGACGGGTGCAAGCAGGGGGATCGGACGCGGCGCGGCGGTTGCGCTCGGCGAAGCGGGTGCGACGGTGTATGTGACGGGCCGTTCCGCCGCGGAACAGACAGCGGCTCTCGTCGACGCGGCGGGGGGTCGGGGCGTGGCGGTGCCGTGTGATCACCGCGACGATGTGGCGGTGGCGAGTGTGTTCCAGCGCGTGGTCGACGAAGCCGGCCGTCTGGATCTGCTCGTCAACAACGCGACTGCGGTTCCGGATCTTTCGATCCTGTTCTCGGATGCACCCTTCTGGGAGGTTCCCGTCAGTCTCTGGGACGACCTGGCGACGGTCGGGTTGCGCTCGCACTTCGTCGCTGCCCAGCACGCCGTGTCCATCATGCTTCGCCAGCAGCGCGGTTTGATCGTCAACATCTCCTCCGCAGGAGCAGCGACGAAGATCGGAATCGTTCCCTACGGAGTCGCGAAGGCCGCGCTCGACCACATGACCGGCGAGATGGCAACCGAACTCGAGGGGACCGGAGTCACGGTTATCTCCTTGTGGCCGCCGCCCACCCGTACCGAGGGGATGCTCGCGGACGCCGGAGCGGAGACGAACACTGCGGCGTGGTCGTCGCCAGAGTTCACCGGGCGAGTGATCGCAGCGCTCGCTACGGATCCGGCGTCGAACAAGCTTTCCGGTCAGACACGCCGCGTGCGAGAGCTCGCCCAGGAGCTCGGCATCGTCGACGACGCCACGCTCTAGACCCCCGACTGCCCGGTTGACGGAGGGCCGCGAATCGAGAAGGGCGGCCCGCTCTCGACTGCGCGAGCGTCCTCACCCCTGAACGGCGGAGGGACCGCCTAAAGGAGAATCTCGGCGGCGGTCTCGAAGGTGCAGCCTGCGAGAACCAGCTCCACGGCCCGGTGCAGATCGGCTTCCGAGTGCGCGACCTTCTCGGCGAGCGGCAGGGGGTAGCCGGCCTCGATCAGGACGTGGAGACGCCAGGATTCGACCTTTTCGCGCTCCGACTGGGGATGTTCGATCGTCTGGCTCATGGTGTGCGCCTTTTCGCCCTGTTCTAGACGAACCCTCCCTCCAGAAGTTGGCGCGCAAACAGAACGCTTACGCCCTGGCCGCCAGTTCGTCGACACGCCGTGCCAGCTCGTGCAGCCGCGCCTCCAGCACCCCGCGCTCGGCTTCGGCGTCGGCCGCGATCTCGGCCAGGCGCTCGCGGAGCGAGGACTCGACGTCGTGCGCCCGGTCCTCCAGCGAGTGGAGCGCGTCGTCCCGCTGGCGCTCGAGCGCGGCCCGCAGCCGCGCGAGGCGTTCCTCGACACGCTGTGCGGCGGCGTCGCTCACGTGGTTCAGGCGTTCGGTGAGCACGCCCTCCGCCTCCCGCGAGAAGCGCTCGACGGCGAGATCGAGCTCGCGTGAGAGACGGCGCGCGGCTTCCTCGCGCGCGCCCTTGATCGTCGAGTCGAACTGGATCGACGCGGCCTCCGCGTAGCGCGTCGTCTCGCGCGCGATGATCCGCTGCAGCTGTTCGACCTGCCTGCGCTCGATGTCGCCGAGCGCGAGCTGGATGCGCTGCGTCGCCTCGTTGCCCTCCCGCTCGACGATCTCCTGCAGGTCGCGCTCGCGGCGGCGCAGGCGGTCGGCGACCTCGTGCAGTGCACGCCTCCGTTCGTTCGCATGCTGCTCGAGGTCCGCATTCGCCTGCACCATCGCGTCCTGCGCGGCGCTCGCGAGCTCCGCGCGCAGCCGCGTGATCAGCTGCCGCTGCTCGTCGACCTGGCCCTGCAGGCCCTCCGCGTCCTTGCCGATCTTCGACTCGATCTCGCTCATCAGGTGCCGCTGCCGCACTTCGATGCGACGCAGCTCCTCCGCGAGGCCTTCCTGCAGTTTCTCGATGTCGCTCGCCCAGTCGCTCAGACGCTGCGCGACCGTCTGCTGCACGACAATCAGCCGCTCGCCCAGCCGTGCGCTCGCGTCGCGCTCGCGCTCGCTCACATCCCGTCGCCGCTCCTCGGCGATGCGTCGTTCCTCCTCCGCGAGCTGTGAGAGCGAGTCGGCGCGCAGGCGTGCCAGCGTGCGCTCGAGCTCTTCCGCCCGTTGTGCGGCCTCGCGGGCGACGACCTCGTCGAAGGACGCCTTGCCGCGCTCGATCTCGCGCGCGAGGAGCTGCTGGTGCCGGCGCACGTTCCGGAGCACGAGCACCGATGCGACGAGCGCGAGCACGGCCACTGCGGCGGCAGCGATCGCGACGATGGTCGAGGCGGTCACGCCTTCATCGTAGGCGTGCCGCGACGAGCGCGAGCGCAAGGGCGACGGAGGCCCATGTGAGCAGGCGCAAAGCGCGCTCGAGCGGCTCGATGCCGGCCGTTGTCCCGTGCTTGCGGCGCGCCGCGCGCACGGGTGTGGAGAGCGTCCGCTGAGCGAGGCTGAGCAAGAACGCGTACGTGGCGACAGCCACAGCTTCGCCGCGCAGTGTCTGCGCTTCCACGAAATACCCCGTGAGCGCCGGCAACGCGCCCCAGAGGAGGGCGAAGCCCCAGTCGGTGTGCAACGCCAGCTCGAGGTTGTACGCGGGAACCGCGACGGCGCCGATCGCGACGAACACGAGGAGCCACCAGCCCCAGGCGTGCGCCGCCCCGACTCCGATCGCACACGCGCCCGCCAGCGTCAGCACGGCGAGCCCGACGAGCACGCCCGAGGGGATGCGCGTGCGCAGCGGCCGTCCCTTCAGCTCGTCGAGTGCGTGCGCCGCGACGCCCATCGCGAGAAAGAACGCGGCGAGCGCCCAGAGCATGCGGTCGAGATGGAAGCGCGGCGCGATTGCCGCTCCGACCGCGACGTACGAGAGGTGCCAGAGCGTGTACGGCGGGTGCAGGAGCGTCACGTAGTCACGCACGCCCCCACGGTCGAGCGCGTACCACGCGGGCCTTACGTCTTCTTGCGTCCCCACGTGACCACGCCTCCCCCGAGGCTCAACCGCTTGGCCTGGACGTCGAGCACGTCTGCGTCACGCCACGCGCCGATCAGGCGGGGCAGCGGCCACTCGGCGTGGTGCTCGCGGATCGAGGGGTTGAGGAACGTGCCGACCTCGTACCAGCCGTCGCCGATCAGGCGGCCGGCCGCCGGCAGGCCCACTCGCGTCCACAGCTCCCACAGCGGCCGCCACACGCCACGCGGCACCCCGAACTCGAGCCCGGCAATCGTCCCGCCGGGCTTCAACACGCGCGTGAGCTCGCGCAGCGTCGCGGCCGGGTCCTCGACGTAGCGCAGGAGGTAGGTGAACGTGACCGCGTCGAACTGGCCGTCCTCGAACGGCAGCGCGCGGGCGTCGCCCTGCTGCAGCCGCACCTTGCGCGTCGCGGCGGCAAGCGCCACGCGGCGGCGCCCCTCCTCGAGCATCTCGGCGCTCTGGTCGAGGCCGACGACGAAGCAGTCCTTCTGGCGCACCAGCTCGAGCGCGACCGCGGCCGTGCCGGTGGCGACGTCGAGCACTGTGTCGGTCGGCTGGGCGTCGATGCGCGAGACGAGGAAGCGGCGCCAGCGCGGGTCCTGGCCGAACGACAGCACTGAGCCCCACCGGTCGTAGGTGGGGCCGAGCGGCGCGAAGAGCGTGTTCGCATCCATACGCTTGTGACTCTATGGCGCTGACGGACGACCTGGAGCGCATCGCGGCCGCCGCGTCGGCCCACGGTGAGGTGACCGGCGTGCTCGCCGCGGAGCCCTCGCGCGGGCGGCGGGTCTACCTCGTGGCGCTCGGAGCAGAGGAGGCGCGGCGGTGGATGGTGCTGGACGACGACGGGGCGGCGGTCGACCGTCGCGACGAAGTGCGGGACACCGCGTCGATCGTCGCACTCTGCGAGCTCGCGGCCGACCTCGCGGGTGGCGGTGACCTCGAGCAGCTGCGCTCACAGCTGGCGCAGGTGCGCATGGTCGAACAGCCGCCGGGCATCGAGGAGGCGGAGGAGGCTGCGCTCGAGCTGGAGCGGACGATCGGCGCGCCGCCGCGCGTCGCCTCGCCCGGGTACCTCGACGCGATCGGCGCCGCGACGCTTGTGCTGGAGCGGGCGCTCGGCGAGACGTCCTCGCCGTTCTCCACGGCGATCCGCTCGTCGACCGGTGCGGTCGAGGAGCTCGTCGCAGACGTGGAGCGCGGCTACCTGATCCCCCTCAGCTAACCTCGACGCATGTCTGAAGGTGGATTCGGTTTTCCGTTCGGCGGCGACCCCGAGGATCTCCTGCGCGGGTTGCGCGAGTTCGCGGAGCAGCAGGCGGAGTCGGTGCAGGAGGCGCAGCGCGAGCAGTTCGCGACCCTGACGCTGAACACCGCCGTCGAGCTGACCGCGGCAGCGCTCTCGCAGATCGATGTGCAGGGAGCCGCCGAAGAGCAGTCGATTGCGATGCGCGACGCGATGCGCGTGCTCTTCCCCGAGGCGGTGGCGCTCGTCAGCGCCGCGCGCCAGGGGTTCATGCGCGAGAGCTAGCTCCTCGTACCGTCGGTATGCGCCCGGCCGAGGCCCGGATTGGTCTAGCATCGCCGCCGCCTGTGGCTCTCCTCGACCGCGCGATCGCCCGTCTCCTCCCGGCCGTTCCGAAGCCGGTCGTCCAGCGCCTCTCCTCGCGCTACATCGCCGGGCCGTCACTCGACGACGCGATCCGCGTCGTCAGCAAGCTGAATGCGAAGGGAAAGAAGGCGACGATCGACGTCCTCGGCGAGGACGTCACGAACCCGGACGAGGCGCGCGCGATCGCCGGCCAGTACCACGATGTGCTCGCGCGCATCGACGAGGAGGGTCTCGACTCGAACATCTCGATCAAGCTGACCGGGTTCGGGCTCGAGCTGGACGCGCAGCTGGCTCGCGAGAACCTGGAGGCGGTCGCCCAGGACGCTGCGGCGCGCGGAAACTTCGTGCGCATCGACATGGAGGACTCGTCGACCACGGATCGCACGCTGCAGCTCTACCGCGAGCTGCATGCCGGCGGACTGGACAACATCGGCGTCGTGCTGCAGGCGTACCTTCGGCGCACCTTGTCGGACATTCCGGGGCTCGACAACGTGCGGATCTGCAAGGGGATCTACGTCGAGCCGGAGGCGATCGCGTTCCGCGAGTTCGAAGCGGTGCGCGCGAACTACCTTCGCTGCCTCGAGGCGCTCATCGAGCAAGGCTCGTACGTCGCGATCGCGACGCACGACGAGCACCTGATTCGCGCCGCGCTGCGCATCGTGCGCAAGGCAGGGCTCTCACACGACCGGTACGAGTTCCAGATGCTGCTCGGCGTGCGTCCCGAGCGTGCCGACGCGCTCGTCGAGGACGGCCACCGCCTGCGTGTGTACGTGCCGTACGGGACGCACTGGTACGAGTACTCGGTGCGGCGGCTGCAGGAGAACCCGAAGATGGCGGGCTACGTCGCCGCCGACGTCTTTCGGCGCATGCGGCACGCGGTTTCGTAGAAGCGGGCGAGGCGGCGCACTGCGCGCGTGTAGTGGACGGACGCGCGCGTCGTGGATGACCGAATGCCCCGCGGCTGCGAGTCGCGCGTGCGTACGGGGAAGCCCCGCCGCGAGCACGGCGACGACCCCTGCCAGGAGGGCGATTACGCGGATACCGTGGAGGCTAGTAGCCGGGCGGCGGCGGTCCCGGGGCGACTTCCTCTTCCTCGACCACCGTGCGGCGTGCGCCACGGCGTGCCGGGTACGCGGCGGGGGTACCGGGGGCGTACGCCGTGCGGCGGCGCATGTAGCCGGGGCCCCACTGCGACCAGAGCAGCAGGTCGAGGATGAAGCCGACCACCCCCACGAGGAACAGGATCCAGCCGACGGTGTTGACGTCGACCGAATGGTTGCCCGTGGGGTGGACCGCCAGCGCCAGGATCAGCCCGACGGCGGCGATGATGAGAGATACGGCAAGACCCATGTCGGGGCCTTCTTGCCCCGACGAGCAAACTTCAACCACGAATGAAGGGCGCGGTTGCCCGCGCCCTTCGGTCCTTCAGGTCGGCGCGGGCCTACGGGCAGGCGCCGGACGTGATCGGCGCGCCGGGGCCGGCCTTCTTGAAGACGGCGGAGCCGACGGTCGAGTCCATGCAGTAGTTCGTCGCCGTGGCCGTCTTGACGCGGATGTTCTTGATGCCTGCGTCGTACGAGGCCTGCAGCACGGCCGACGTGACGCCGGAGTACCCGCCGTGGTCGGCGTTGTAGCCCTCCATGCCGGGGATCGCGGCGCGGACGTTCGCCTGCGCGGCCGCGTTGTTGGCACGATCCTTGAACTTCAGATACGAGGGGATCGCGATCGCAAGCAGGATCCCGATGATGATGATGACCACCAGGAGCTCGATGAGCGTGAAGCCCTCGTCCGCCTGGAGCCTTTTCCGAATGCTCTCCATTGTGTTCCTGACACTCCCTTTGCGAATTAGCGCGCCGCCCTGCGCAGCCTCAGACCCCGCGGACGAATGACGGGGGATTCATCGGTCTGCAAACGCGCTTTTTCATCCCCCAAATGCACACGCGTCGCCCCAAAAGGGGGATGCGCCCGGAAGGGTGTCTGACACCGCTGCGCCGGGCCTACGCCTGGGCGGGACGACGGCCGACGAGCAGTGAGAAACCGCCGTCCACGACGATCGTCTGGCCGCAGATCATCGCCGCGTCCTTCGAGCAGAGGAACGCGACAGCGCCCGCGATGTCGTTCGGCTCGACCATCCGGCCGACCGGGTTCGCCCGGCCCGCGGCGAGCATCTCTTCGCGGTTCGGGAAGGCATCGAGAGCGTCCGTCTCGACGACGCCGCCCGACACGGCGTTGACGCGGACGCGCGGCGCGAGCTCCACCCCGAGGTAGCGGACGAGCGCCTCGAGCGCGGCCTTCGAGGTACCGACGAGCGTGTAGTTCTCGAGCACGCGCTGCGCGCCGAGGGATGAAATCGCGACGATCGAGGAGCCATCGGGCATCGACGGCGCGCACGTCTGCGCGAGGGCGAGCAGCGCGCGCGCGTTCGTGTTCAGCGTCCAGTCCCAATGCTTCTCGGTCGCCTCGAGCGCCGGAACGCTCACGCCCGAGGCTGCGTTGTGCACGAGCACATCGAGGGGGCCGAGCGCCGCCACCTCCTCCAGCACGCGCTCCGACGTGATGTTCCCGCGCACGAGTTTGGGCTCGGCGCCGAGCGCGCGCAGCTCTTCGGCCGTCACCTCCGCCGCCGCGTCGCTGCGGAAGTAACCGATCGCGACGCGTTTCGCGCCGTCGCGCGCCAGCCGTAAGGCGATCGCGCGGCCGATCCCACGCGACCCGCCGGAGACGAAGACGTTCACGACCGTCTGGGCAGAGGCGCGTCGGCCGGTGCGGACGAGGGGATCTCGTCCCACCCGAGGCGGCCGGGCGACTCGCGCGGGCCTTCGTCCGCCTTCGACGAGGCGTGGCCGAGCCGGTCGAGCCGCTCCATCTGCTGCTCACCGTACTGCCGGACGAAGCTGTCGTCCGGCAGGCCGCTCACCAGCTCCTCCACCCGCGCGCGGATCTGGTAAGCGAAATGCGGCGTCGCAGGCCCGACGAGGGCGTCGATGTCGTCGCGGGTCGGCTCCCGATCCATCGGCGGGAGCCTATCGATACCGTCGAGGAGTGAGACGCGTGAGCGCCGTCGACCTGATGCTCCTGGGCACCGTCCTGCTCTGGGCGCTGAACACGACGGTCACGCGCTACGTGCTCACCCACGGCTTCCACCCGCTCGCGTACGGCGCGACGCGCTACGCCGCCGCGACGCTCCTCTTCTGGGCGTTCACCTACCGGCGCGAGCGCAGCTTCCGGATCGCGGTGCGCGACATGCGCTACGTCCTCCTTGCCGCGGGCTTCATCTACTTGAACCAGCTCGCCTTCGTTTACGGCGTCGACAAGACCTCGGCGGCGACGGTCACGCTGTTCCTCGGGACCACGCCGATCTTCATCGGCCTCTTGGCGACGATCGTCGGGTTCGAGCGAATGGGCCGCGGCTTCTGGATCGCGACGTTCGTGTCGCTCGTCGGCGTCGGCTTCGTCGCGTCCGGCTCGGGCGGCTTCTCCGGGCACCTCGTCGGCGACGCGATTGCGCTGATGATCGCCGTCACCTGGGCGTCGTACTCCGTGCTGATCGCGCCGCTGATGCGGCGCTACTCGCCGTTCCGGATCAGCTCCCTCGTGCTCGCGATCGGCTGGGTCCCGCTCGCGATCACGGGAGCGCAGCAGACCGCCTCGCAGTCGTTCCACTTCGGGACGCTCGTCTGGATCGGCTTCGCGTACTCCGTGATCGGACCGCTGTTCCTGACGAACATCCTGTGGTTCACGGCGATCAGACGCGTCGGCCCGTCGCGCGCGTCGCTCTTCTCGAACATGCAGCCGTTGTTCGGCGTCCTGTTCGCGCTCGTCCTGCTCGGCGAGCATCTCACGCGCTGGGAGGTGGTCGGCGGCATCGCGATTTTGGGCGCCGTGCTGGTCGAGCGCTCGCTCCGCACCCCACCCGAACCCCCGGGCGATTAACCTCGTTAACCTTCCGAGGTGAGCCTTCGCGAGCGTCTCGCACGGCAGCCCCCGGGATACAACTTCACGATCGGGCGGATCCTCGCGATCTACGCGGGATTGATGGTCACGCTGCTGCTCGCGGCACTCGATCAGACGATCGTCGCAACCGCGCTGCCGAAGATCGTCAGCGACCTCGGCGGGATCACGCAGTACTCGTGGGTCTTCACTGCGTACATGCTCACCTCGACGGTGACGGTGCCGTTGTACGGGAAGCTCGGCGACGTCTACGGGCGGAAGAACCTCTTCCTCTTCGCGATCGTCGTCTTCCTGATCGGCTCCGCACTGTGCGGTGCAGCGACGACGATGACGCAGCTCGTGCTCTTCCGGGCGGTGCAGGGCATCGGCGCCGGCGGTCTCTTCCCGCTTTCGCTGGCGGTGATCGGGAACATCGTCCCGCCGCGCGATCGCGGCAGGTGGCAGGGGCTGATCGGCGCCGTCTTTGCCGCTTCGTCGATCGTCGGTCCCGCTGTCGGCGGCTTCATCGTGGACAACACGACCTGGCGCTGGGTGTTCCTCGTCAACCTGCCGATCGGAGCGCTTGCCCTCGTGGTGATCGTGTTCACGATGCCGCGCCGCGCGCCGCTGGCTGCGCACGCGATCGACTGGCTGGGCGCAGCGCTGCTCTCGGGAGGCACAGCCGCGCTGCTGATGGGGCTCGTTTGGGGCGGGAAGCAGTACGCGTGGACGAGCGGCCACGTGCTCAGCGCGCTCGCGCTCGCAGCGATGCTCCTCGTCGCGTTCGCGTTCCAGGAGCGGCGCGCAGCCGAGCCGATCCTCCCGTTCCACATCCTGCGCGACCCGATCGTCGCGGGCAGCGTCGCGTGCATGGCGCTGGTCGGAATGGCGATGTTCGGGACGATCTCGTACGTGCCGCTCTTCGTGCAGGGCGTGATCGGGACGTCCGCGACGTCGAGCGGCGTCGTGCTGACCCCGCTCATGCTGGGCGCGGTCACGACCTCGCTGCTCACCGGTCAGCTCATCTCGCGCACGGGCCGCTACCGCTGGAACGTGATCCTCGGCCCGCTCGTGCTCGCGGCGGGGATGTCCCTGCTGTGGCGCATGAACGTGCACACGACGAGCGGGCAGGCGGCACGCGACATGGTGATCGCCGGCATCGGGATCGGCGCGATGATGCAGGTGTTCGTGATCTCCGTGCAGAACGCGGTCAGCCGTGCGCAGATCGGCTCCGCGACAGCGCTGACGCAGTTCTCGCGCCAGATGGGCGCGACGATCGGCGTGGCCGTGATCGGCGCGATCGTCAACCACGGGTTGCCGGCGACGGCGAAGGGCAGTGGCGAGCTGTCGGTCGTGCATCGCCTCCCGGCCCGCGGCCGGGCGATCCTCGCCGACGCGCTCCATCCGGCCTTTCTCGTCTCCGCCGCGGTTGCGCTCTGCGCCTGGGCGATCGCGGCCGCGTTCGTCAAGGAGCAGCGCCTCCGGCGGACGCTGGACGAGGTCGCGGCGGTCGACGCCAGCGCGGGAACCCTCGCCACCGCGGAGCTAGACTGAGGCCCGTGACCGAAGACTTCATGCCGCTCGACGGGTGGGACCACGTCGAGCTCTGGGTCGGGAACGCCAAGCAGGCCGCCTATTACTACGAGCACGCGTTCGGCCTCCGCCGCACCGCATACGCCGGGCCCGAGACGGGCGTCCGCGACCGCGCGAGCTACGTGCTCGAGCAGAACGACATCCGTCTCGTGGTCACGAGCGCGCTGCATCCGGGCCACGAGATCGCAGACCACGCGTACAAGCACGGCGACGGCGTGAAGGACATCGCGCTGCGCGTCCCCGATGCCGCGCGCGCGTACGAAGAAGCGACGAAGCGCGGTGCGCGCGGCGTCTCGGAGCCGCGCACGGTCGCGGACGAGTTCGGCAGCGTCGAGCTCGCCACGATCGCGACGTACGGCGACGTCGTGCACACGTTCGTCGGTCGCAACGGCTACGAGGGCGCGTACCTGCCGGGCTACAGGGCCGAGGAGTCGGCGCCTACCGCCGACGACGGGCCGGGCCTGCTCGCGATCGACCACATCGTCGGCAACGTCGAGCTCGGTCACATGGAGGAGTGGGTCTCGTTCTACGAGCGCGTGTTCGGGATGACCGAGATGATCCACTTCAGCGCCGACGACATCTCGACCGAGTACTCCGCCCTGATGTCGAAGGTGATGACGGACGGCCAGGGCAAGGTCAAGTTCCCGATCAACGAGCCTGCCGAGGGCAAGCGCAAGAGCCAGATCGACGAGTACCTCGAGTTCAACCACGGCCCGGGCGCGCAGCACATCGCGTTGCAGTCGACGAACATCGTGCGCGCGGTCGAGACGTTGCAGCGTCGCGGCGTGATCTTCCTCTCCACGCCCGACACGTATTACGAGGAGACATCGGATCGTGTCGGCGACATCGACGAGAGCTGGGACGACCTCAAGCGGCTGCGCATCCTCGCCGACCGCGACGACGACGGCTACCTCCTGCAGATTTTCACGAAGACCGCCCAGGATCGGCCGACGCTCTTCTTCGAAGTGATCGAGCGCCACGGGGCGCGCGGGTTCGGTGACGGCAACTTCAAGGCGCTCTTCGAGGCGATCGAGCGCGAGCAGGCGCTCCGCGGCAATCTCTGACCTGCTCGGCACCGCCGCGCGGCAGGCCGGCGTCACGGCTGACACCGCGCACCGGCCTTGGCCCATTCCCGACGAGCCGTGGACGAGCGCGCAGTCCTGGGTCGA
>CAZDEX010000043.1:0-11252 GCA_964504405.1 uncultured Gaiellales bacterium
ATCTACGGGCTCAAGCACGACGAGCTGCGCGCGTGGACCGTGACGCGCGACGACGTCGAGGAGATCCCGCTCACGTAACGGTGAAGCCGCCGTTCATGAACGAAGCGTGCGGATCGCACTGGTAGTGGTACTTCCCAGGCTTCAGCTTCAGCGTCCAGGTCTGCGTGCCGGTGCCGCCGACGCTCGTCGACTTGTTCAGGCCCGGCCCGGTCAGGTGGAAGTTGTGGATGTTCGACTTGTCGCTGACCGTGATCGTGTACGTGCCGGCCTTCAGGTGCGACACCTTCTTGCCGCCCGCGGTCAGCGAGATGCTGAAGCCGGGGCCAACCGTCCCGGTCAGCGCGGTGGCAGATGACGCGGGCGCGGCGAGCATCAGGGCGAGCACCGCGGTCGTGAGGATGGCTTTCATCGGACGTCCCTCCGTTCGATGGGTTGTGCCAGTCCTACGTTAGGCTCGGCGCAAGTGGATCTCGCATCCGTCGTCTCCCGCGAATCGCTCGTCGAGCCGCAGGGCCGGTATCTCGCCGACCTGATGGGCCGCGGCGTGCAGGGCACGGCGGACGCGGTCGTCCTGCCGTCGAGCGTCGACGAGGTCGCTGCGGTCATGCGGTGGTGCTACGAGAACGACGTGCCGTTGACCGCGCGCGGTGGCGGCACCGGGCTCGCCGGCGGCGCGATCCCCGTCGAGGGCGGCGTCGTGATCGGCTTCGAGCGGCTGAACAAGATCCGCCAGTTCGACCCGCTGCTCTGGCGCATGCACGCGGAGGCCGGCGTCACGACCGGCGACGTGCAGCGCCTTGCGCGCGAGACCGGCCTGCGCTTCCCGCCCGACCCCGGCGCAGCCGAGATCTCGCAGCTCGGCGGCAACATCGCCTGCAACGCCGGAGGCCCGCACGCGTTCAAGTACGGCGTCACGGGCCACTGGGTGACGGGGATCGAAGCCGTCGTCCCGCCCGGCGAGGTGATCCGGATCGGCGGGCCGATCCGCAAGGACGTCGCGGGCTACGACCTGAAGAACCTGCTGATCGGCTCGGAAGGGACGCTCGGGCTCGTCACCGCCGCGTGGCTGCGGCTGATCCCGGCGCCGGAGCTCGAGCTGCCGGTGATCGGCCTGTACGCGGACGCCGACGCCGGCATCAGCGCGATCGAGCGCGTCCTCGGCTCGGGCGTCGTCCCGGCGGCGATCGAGTACCTCGACGGAGTGACGCTCTCGTACTCCGGCGACGCGTACCCCTTTGGCATTCCCGCCGGCGGCGCGTTCATGGTGATCACGGAAGCCGACGGTTCGCAGGCGGAAGCGCGTCGGGTTGCCGCCGAGCTCCGCGAAGCGCTCGGCGACGACGCGCTCGCCGTGCACGCGCCCGAGGAGCCGTCCGACGTCGCGGAGCTGTGGCGCTGGCGCGGCGGCGTCGCGTTCGCGATCCTCGCGCAGCGCGGCGGGGCCTTCAGCGAGGACATCGCGGTGCCGCTCGACAAGCTGCGCGACGTCGCGCACGAGACGCTCGCGATCGGCGAGCGGCACGGCGTGCCGGCGCTCTCGTTCGGGCACGCGGGCGACGGCAACATCCACTCGACGTTCCTCTTCTCGCCCGACGATGCGGACGACGAGCGCCGCGCCGACGCCGCGTGCCACGACCTGTTTCAGCTCGCGCTGCGCCTCGGCGGCACCGTCAGCGGCGAGCACGGCATCGGCTGGCTGAAGCGCGGTCAGATCGAGCACCAGATGGGGCCGGTCGCCTACGACCTGCACAACCGGATCAAGCAGGCCTTCGACCCGAAGGGCCTACTGAATCCCGGCAAGAAGCGCTGAGAGCGCACGCGCCTGGCCGCGCATCTCGTCGCGGCCGAGGAGCACGGGGTGCTCGCCGCGAATCGCCGCGCAGAAGTCGTCGAGCTCTGCGCGGTAGTGATCGACGCCCTTCACTCGATGCGTCTTCCCGTTCAGCTCGACAACGCCCGGCGGGTTGACGAACGCGTCGGGCACACGCAGCACGCCGCTCGCGCCGATCACTTCAATGCGGTTCACGAGGGGCGAGTCGAGCGCGCACTGGAAGGTCGCCGTGACCTCGCCGAACCGCAGCGTGCCCGCGAAGCCGACATCGACCTCGCCGCGCATGCGCGCCTCTCCATGCGCCGCGTCCGGCTCGCCGAGCAGCAGGCGCGCCGCGCTGACGCAGTAGCAGCCGACGTCGAGCAGCGCACCGCCGCCGAGGTCCTTCGTCCAGCGCGGGTCGTCGGTGCGCGTGAGGTTCGCGGTGAAGGTCGCGTGCACCGCGTGGATCTCCCCCACCTCGGGCAGCAGGTCGAGCATCACCCTGGTCTGCGCGGCGTGACGCCACATGTACGCCTCCTCGAGCACGAGCCCGCGCCGCTCGGCCTGGTCCCACGCCTCGTCGACCTGCTCGGAGTAGCGCGTGTAGGGCTTCTCGACGAGCACGTGCTTCCCGGCGGCGAGCGAGCGCATCGTCCATTCGTGGTGCAACGCGTTCGGCAGCGCGATGTAGACCGCGTCGACGGCGTCATCGGCGAGCAGATCCTCGTACGACGCGTGCGCGCGCTCGATCCCGTGCTCCCGCGCGTACGCCTGTGCGCGCGCCGCGTCACGCGAGCCGACCGCGACGATCTCGAACGGCGCGCCAGCACCGCGGGCGCCGAGGATCGCGCCGTTGATCGCCGCGGTCGAGAGCAGGCCGAGCCGAACCATGCGGGCAACCCTAGACTCGCGGGGTGAGCCACGACGCCCTCCGCCGCCGCGCCCGGGAAGGGCTCGTCTCCGGTGCGGAGCGAGCCCCGGCGCGTGCGCACTTCCGCGCGATGGGCATCGACCCCGCGCGGCTCGGCGGCCGAATCGTCGGGATCGCCTCGACCTGGACCGGGACGATGCCGTGCAACCTGAACCAGCGCGAGCTCGCGCAGCGCGTCGCCGACGGCGTGACGGCGGCCGGCGGTGTGCCACTCGAGTTCAACACGATCGCGGTCTCCGACAATCAGTCGCAGGGCACGCCGGGAATGCGCGCGTCGTTGATCTCCCGCGAGGTGATCGCCGATTCGATCGAGCTGATGACGCACGCACACGACTTCGACGCGCTCGTGTGCATCGTCGGCTGCGACAAGACCGTTCCCGCCGCCCTGATGGCGCTCGCGCGCCTCGACAGGCCGTCCGTCGTGCTCTACAGCGGCCCGATGCGCGCGGGCCGCGGCAACACGACGATCCAGGACGTGTGGGAGGCGCTCGGCGCGGAAGAGCGAGGGCTCATCTCGCGCGACGCGCTCGACGAGCTCGAGCGCGTCGCCTGTCCCGGCCCGGGAACGTGCGCCGGGCACTTCACCGCGAACACGATGGCCGTCGCGCTCGACTGCCTCGGCATCGCGGTCCTCGGCGACGGGCTGATCCCGGCGGACGAGAGGGACGCGAAGGGCGCCGCTGCGGAGCGCGCGGGGGCGCTCGCCGTGTCGCTCGACCGGACCGCGCGCGCGTTTCTCGACAGGCGCGCGCTGCTGAATGCGATGGCGGGCATCGCCGCGACCGGCGGCTCGACCAACGGCATCCTCCATCTGCTCGCGATCGCGCGGGAGGCGGTCGTGCCGCTGGTGCTCGACGAGCTGGCAGCGGTCGGCGAGCGGACACCTGTGCTCGCGAGCCTCGCGCCGGCCGGGCACCACATGGCGGAGGACCTGCACCGCGCGGGCGGCACGGGCGCCGTGATCCGCGAGCTCGTGCGCGGCGGCTTGGTGGACGGCGATGCGCCGACGGTCGCGGGGCCGACGCTCGCCGAGACGACGCGCGACGCCCCGCAGCCGGACTGCGACGTGACGTTCGGCCTCGAGGCGCCCTTCAAGCCGACCGGCGCGCTGCATGCGCTCTACGGCAACCTCGCGCCGGACGGGAGCCTCGTCAAGCTCGCGGCCGCGCGCCGCGCGCACTCCGGTCCCGCACGCGTCTTCGACAGCGAGGAGGCGTGCGCCGACGCGGTGCGCGCCGGCATCGTGCAACGCGGCGAGGTGCTCGTCGTGCGGTACGAGGGCCCCGCCGGCGGCCCGGGGATGCGCGAGATGCTGAGCGTTACGGCGTCCGTCGTCGGCGCGGGTCTCGGCGAGTCCGTCGCGCTGGTCACCGACGGCCACTTCTCGGGCGCGACGCGCGGGCTGATGGTGGGGCACGTCTCACCGGAGGCGGCACGCGGCGGGCCGCTCGCGATCGTGCGCGACGGCGACACGATCTCGATCGACGTCGACGCGAACGCGCTGACCGTCGACCTGACCGACGAAGAGATCGCGGAGCGCCTCGCCGCGTGGGAGCTGCCGACGCTCCCCTACGTCGGAAGCGTCTTCGCGCGCTACCGCGCGCTCGTCGGTTCGGCGTCGGAAGGCGCCGTGCTGCGAAACGGCTGAGCACGCCGTCGAGCTCGCCGTCCCAGACGTGCGCCGTCTACGCTCACCGCCCAAGGTTATGCAGGCGCTCCTCACCAGGCCCGGCACCGCCCACTCGACGCACGTCGGCGACGTGCCCGAGCCGACCGGCGACGGCGTGCTGCTGCGCGTGCTGGAGGTCGGCGTGTGCGGCACCGATCGCGAGATCTCCGAAGGGATCTTCGGCGCTCCGCCCGCGCAAGGCGAAGAGCTCGTGCTGGGCCACGAGTCGCTCGCAGTCGTCGAGCGGGACGGCGACGGCTTCACGCGCGGCCAGCTCGTGACCGCGACCGTCCGCCGGTCGTGCGGTCACTGCCTCGCCTGCGCAGAGCAGTCGCCCGACTCGTGCCTGACCGGCGACTACAGCGAGCGCGGGATCACGCGCCTGGACGGCTTCGCGCGCGAGCTGGTGCTCGAGGATCCGTCGCAGCTGATCGCCATCCCACCGTCGCTCGGGCGGCTCGGTGTCCTCGCGGAGCCCTCGTCGATCTGCGCGCGCGCGATCCGCCACGCGCGCACGATCGGCGGACGGCAGCCGTGGGAGCTCCAGCGCGCGCTCGTGATCGGCGCGGGCGCGGTCGGCATCCTCTCGACCGTACTGCTGCGCTTGCAGGGCATCGAGGTGTGGACGGCGTCGCTCGAGGAGTCCAACGAACTCGTCGATGCGGTCGGGGCGCACTACGTCTCGACCGAGAGCACGCCGCTCGCCGAGCTCGGCGGGTTCGATCTCGTGATCGAAGCGGCGGGGGTCGGGCAGTTGATGGCCGACGCGCTCGGCCTGCTGCGCCGAAGCGGCGTCGCGTGCCTGCTCGGCATCGATCCGCGGAAACAGAAGCTCGAGATCGACGGCCCGACGCTCGCGCTGGACACGATCCTCGAGAACCGCGTGTTGTTCGGCAGCGTAAACGCGCAGCGGCAGGATTGGATCGCGGCGGTCGAGGGCCTCGACGAGGCGCACCGGCGCTGGCCCGACGCGCTCCAGTCGTTCGTCGGCCTGCGTGTCCCGCTCGATCGCTTCGACGAGGCGTTCGCGTTCCGCGGCGGAAAGGCGACGCTCGTCCTCGGGTAGCGACGGGACGGACTCACGGCCGGCGTGGTCTTGCCGATAAGACTCCATATGACTGTGCCGCGCCGACCGCTCCGAGCGATTCCGCCTCTGGTAGCGGTACTCGCGAGCGCGATCACCGTCCTCGCAAGTGCAACTGCCGGTGCTCGAGGTGTGGCTCGCGTCGTTGCGGTTCCGCCGGTCGACGCTCGCTTCAGCTACCAGATCGGCGGCGCGTTCCCGCCGCCGCCGGGAACAGGCATCGTCGATCGCGACTGGCACGACACTCCGGCGCCCGGGATATTCAGCATCTGTTACGTCAATGCATTCCAGGCCCAGCCTGAAGACGTCGGATCGTGGAAGGCGAGCCACCCGTCACTGCTCTTGCGTCGCGCGGGCCGTCTCGTCGTCGATCAGGACTGGAATGAGCCGCTGCTTGACACGTCGACCGCGGCGAAGCGACGCGGGCTTGCCGCAATCGTCGGATCGTGGATTGACCGCTGCGCACGCAAGGGCTTCCGCGGCGTCGAGCCGGACAACTTGGACTCGTGGACGCGCTCACACGGGTTGTTGACGGAAACGGATAACCTCGCGTACGCCCAGCTATTGATCGCTCGCGCGCATCGCGACGGGCTTTCGATCGCCCAGAAGAACGCGTCCGAGTTAGGCGCCGTCGGGCGGCATCTCGGCTTCGACTTCGCGATCGCCGAGGAATGTCAGCCCTACAACGAGTGCACGGGCTATCTGGGCGCCTACGGCAATCACGTGATCGAGATCGAATATCCCGATAACGGTGGCGCCGCGAACTTCGCGCTTGCCTGCCGGCTTCGCGGAGGCACGATCTCAATCGTCTATCGCGACCGCAACGTGACGCCCGCCGGGCACCCCGGGTTCCTCGAGCAGCACTGCGCGTAAGTCTTCGCGGCCGTCGCGCTAACCGGTCATCCTCGGGTGACGGCGTAGAGGCGCCACTCGCCCGGTACACCCTTCAGCTCCGCTTGGCCGCGCTCGTCGAAAGCGATCCCTGATCCGGCGACGAGGTCCTTGACTGTCTGCGACACGAGGACCTCGCCGCTCCTGGCTTGGCCCGCGACCCGGGCCCCGATCGCGACCGCGATCCCGGACACCTTGCCGTCGAGAATCTCGCACTCGCCGGTGTGCACCCCCGCACGAACGTCGAGGTCAAGTGGGGTGAGGGCGTCGTGGATCGCCTGCGCGCAACGGATCGCACGGGCCGGGCCGTCGAACGATGCAAAGAACCCATCACCTGCCGTGTCGTGCTCGACGCCCCGGTACCGCGAAAGCTGCGTGCGCACCGCCGCATGGTGCTGCTCCAGCAGCTCCCGCCAGGCGCGGTCACCGATGGACGCCGCGCGAGCGGTCGATCCGACAATGTCTGTGAAGAGAACGGTCGCAAGCACGCGGTCAGGTTCCGCGGCCTCGCGCGAGGCCGCATCGGCCAGAAACCTCCGAAGGTTGTCGAGCAGAGGCCGCTGATCGCCGATCACCGGGATTCGGTCGGGGCGGTCGATCGCGACGAATTCGCCCAGCGGGAGCTGCGACGCCGCCCAGCGGTTCGCATCTGTGTCGGGCTCGCCCGCCTTCGCCATCACGAGCACGGGAACCCGAATTGAGGGCAGAACCCCACGCACATCGGCCTCGCTCGCCATGCGCAGATAGGCGGCTGCTGAACCCGGGCTCACGCTCAGCCTGATCACGCGCCCAAACGCGACGCGCTCCTCGTCTGTCAGTGACGGCGCGACCCCCTCCAAGATCCCCCGCAGGGATCCCGCCCAGTCCCGTTCCAACGCGTCCGCCGCCTCGAGCATCGCCTCGCGCGGCGGCGCCCACGGGTAGTCAGGGGCGCGCGTACCGCGATACTGGCCGTCCCAGATCGCCAACCCCACCACGCGCTCCGGATACGTCGCCGCGAAGACGAGCGCGAGATCGGATCCATCGCCCGCCGTCAAGATCGCTGCCCTCTGCGAACCGCAAGCGTCAAGCACCGCCCGGCAATCGTCCATACGCACCTCGACAGGCTGCGTCGGGTCCACTCGGTCCGACAGTCCGGTGCCTCGCTTGTCGAACACGATCAACCGGTGCTCGGCGGCAAGAGCCTCGAGCCAGCGCCTCCGGTTCGGCTCTTCCCACGAGAGCTCGATGTGCTGCGCAAAACCAGGGATCCAGAGCAGATCCAGGTCACCCTCGCCCGCGACCTGATAAGCGATGTTGACATCGCCGCTCCGGGCATAACGTGTCTCCGGCATCTCCATCCGACTAAGTCTCCGTGAAACCGCCGTGTCGGCCTGTCTTCACCGCCTCGCCGCGCCCGCGAGAGGATCTAACCGAGTCCGAAGGTCACGTTGACCACGGCCTCTACTTGCTTGTTCAGGGTCGTGGTGTCGTATGCCCCGGAGTCGCTGACCTGCGTCGAGTTCGGCGGCGTGATCTGGAAGGGGCTGACGTTCACGCCACGCAACTTGCCCAGCTTGGTGTTGGTTACGGCCAGAAGCGCCCGGGCACGCTGCTCCGCATCACGCACGGCCGCCGCGAGGAGCGGGCCGCGGACGGTATCGAGCTTGGTGTACACGTACTGGAGCGGCTGCGCCGAGACCGGGATACCGGCCGTCAGCAGCCTCGAGCTTGCCTGGGCCACGGCCTGGATCGCGATCACGCGTGGGGACCGCACCTCGAAGTTTCGTGTCAGCTGGTAGCCGACCACTCTGTTGCTGTTGCCGTTGCTGGGCGTGACGGTGTTGGTCGAGATCGGGTAGACGGTGAGTTCGCCGGCGTTCACGCCATGCTGGTCGAGGAACGTTTCGATCTTCGTTGTCCAGCCTACGAGCGCCGTCGAGGCAACGGCTGCCGCGCCGCCCTGACTCGTCACGGAGAAGTCCCAGATGGCGTAGTCGGACACGATGCTCTGCTTCGCCGAGCCGGTGACCGTGATGACGTCGTTCGCGTTTCGGTTGCGAATGCCGCTCCCGATCGCAAGCGAGCCGATCAGCACGGCGACCGCGATCAGGGCCAGGCCGATCGGGAGAGGAAGCCGTTCCCGCACCGTCCGATCCTACGCCGTAGGTCCGAGTACGTGCTCACGAATGAGCCGGAGGACGGAGCTAGAACGGCGGTTCGCGTTCCGCGGACGCGGCGCGACGGTTCGAACGGGTGTCTGACACCTCTGCGCAGCTTCGGTTCGTCGCTGCGCGTCGAACCGGTGTCAGACACCGTGCGCTCACCTGGGCCGGTGTTCGCGAATGACGCTTGACCGAAACCGCAGTCAACGCGTCAACGTCGCGTTTCTTTGCTGCGGCGCTGCACTTCCGGACAGTGATCGAGTCCGACTCGGCTCGGCAGCGGGGAATGGCCTATGCGGCAGCTTGGGATTGCCGCTCGGACTCGCTGATGATTGCCTTCATGGAGGATCGAACCGCCTTCTCCCACGAGCGAGCTACGACGTCGCCCCACAGCGCGCCCACTAGCCCGAAATCAGTCCCGAGCTCTCCTTGCCAAGTGAGTGTTGAGCCGTGCTCGGTGTTTTCGAGGATGAACGTCTCTTTGACGTGGGGGACGGGCCCGCGGACGAGGCGGAAGTGGATGCGGTCGGGCCGCTCGAATCGAACGGTCTCGACCGTGCTCGTGACGCCGCACTTGACCTGCGTGAAATGCGCGGCGATGACCATGTCTGTCCCGCGTTCCCACACGTGCAGATGATCCCTCATCGAACGCGGCGTCTTTCCAAGATACGGGCCGGCGATCACGTCGAAGACGGTTTCACGATCGGCTGCGATCTCCCAGGTCACAGGTCCGAGGTCGCGGATTCTCCTGCCGACACCCGTGTCGATGGTGATGGCGCCACTGGCGTAAAGACGGTAGGTCCGCTTTCCACCGAGGACGACGATCAGGACGAGCAGCAGACGGCGCACACCCGCAAGGTATCGAGATCTGCACGCTATCCTCGCCCTGTGGCCGCACCTGTTGTCGAGATCCTCTACTTCGATGGTTGCCCCAACCACGAACCCGCTCGAGAGCTTGTCGAGAGGGTCGCGCTCGACCTCGGGGTCGACGTTGACCTCCGCCTCGTGAACGTGCAAACGCCAGAAGACGCGCAGCGCCTAAGGTTCCTTGGATCGCCCACGATTCGCGTGAACGGCGAGGACGTCGAGCCTTCGGCCACCGAACAGACGAACTACGTGCATTCCTGTCGCGTCTACCGAACGGATACGGGGTTTGCGGGGCAGCCCGACGAACGGTGGGTGCGTCACGCAGTCGGTGCGGCTCATGCCGACTGACACAACAAGGGACGACCTCAAACGCCTCGTAGCCGCGGGAGCGCAACTGGTCGAAGTGCTCCCGAGGGCGGAGTACGAAGAGGAACACCTTCCGGGCGCTATCAACCTGCCGCTCAAGGAACTCGATCGACAGACGGCGGGGCGCCTGGACATCGCACGCCCTGTCATCGTCTACTGCTACGACAGCACGTGAGACATGTCACCACGAGCCGCGTGGCGGCTCGAATCGCTCGGGTTCTCCCAGGTGTACGACTACGTGGCGGGCAAGGTCGATTGGGCCGCCGCAGGGCTGCCCCGGGAAGGTACGGCCTCCGCGGAACCCACCGCAGGCGAGGCAGCGGATACGGACGCACCGACCTGCCGGCTCGACGACCAGCTGCCAGAGGTTCGCGAGCAAGTCCATGCGGTCGGGTGGGACACTTGCATCGTGGTCAACGAGGAGCGCATCGTCCTCGGGAGACTCGGTCGACGCGCACTCACATTCGGCCGTCGATCAGCTCAGGAGGAGATGTCGAGCGGGCCGAGCACAGTTCGGCCGAACCTCGCCCTACGTTCCCTGCACGCGCGAATGCACAAGCAGAACCTCACCAACGCCATCGTCACGACGCCCGAGGGCCGACTGATCGGCGTCGTTCGACTTCGCACGAATGAGGGCGATCCTCCCAGTCGTGCTCCCACCTAAGGACGCTTTCGCGGTGACCCGTTATCGGGCCGGGCGTCGTTCGCCTGGGCAGCGTTCCCGAATGCCGCCTGAGGGTGTGGCTTACGGAAGCTGCCAGAACCGGCCGACGAGCCCGAGACTGTCGAGTATCGCTTGGTTCTCGTCGCGAGTGCGGGGGCGCCAGTGCGGGTCGACACGCGTGTCCCACCAGGCGTGGGCGAGGTCGCAGAGCTTTTGCGCCGGAATCGTTGCGCCCGCCTTCCGCGCCCCGAGCCACCGGCTGATGTGCTCTTCCGACCGGAAGAGATTCATCGCACTTCAGGTGAAGACGATGTCGTCCCACCAGTGCGCCGCTGGGACGAGGCAGTGGAAAAGCAACCGCGAGTCGTCGATCGCTTGATCGACGACGTCGATGGAGTAGGGCTCGCCGCAGTCTGGGCACGACGACTCGATACGGCCATCGACCTTGAGGGCACTCAGGATGCCGAACGCATCCCAGGCGCAGTTCCCGTACCACCATCGGCCGTCTGCCTGGACGCGATATGCCGTCGGCACCGCCGAGAACGGATTGGCCATTCGGATCTCGTCGGTTGCCGGATTCAGCACGAGCGCGTGCAGGTCGTGCAGTTGACGCCAACCTGCCCGCACGTCTTCCTCATCCCCAAGCTCGCCCGCCGACGGCGCGCGACCGAGTTCGACGAACGCCGCATATGTTCGGTTCCTGAGGCTGAGCAGCTCGCCGTCGATCGCGCGAAGCTACCACCTGACCCAGGCGCCCGCAACGATCCAGCTGCAGTTCGTAGAGCGACGCCGGTCGGCAGTTGACCCCGTAGCGTGGACACTT
>CAZDEX010000044.1:0-11201 GCA_964504405.1 uncultured Gaiellales bacterium
CGAGAACCGTGTACTTGGAGTTCTTGCCGAGCGGCGGGTCCGTCGAGAAGACATCGGCGGCGAGCAGCTGTCCCTTGTCGAGCAGCGTGTACGCCGAGATGCCGGCGAGCGGCACGAACTGCACCTTCGTCAGGCCGTACGCCTTTTGGTAACCGACGAGGCACGTGTTCCTCGTCTTGCATTCCGGGAAAGCGCCGAACTTGAAGCTGCCGACCTTCTTCAGGTCGCCGATCGACTTCAGCCCGTACTTCGTCGCCGTCGCGTTCGTGACTGCGATCACGTCGGTGTCGTAGAAGGGCGTCGGATCGAGCAGCGTGAAGCCCTTCTTCGCCTCGAGTGACTTGGCGAGCTGGTACGTGGCTGCCGCCGTCTTCGCGGAGGTGTTGTGGTGGAACACGTCCTGCACGATCACGCCGGTGTACTCGGGATAGAAGTTGATCTTCCCGCTCGTCAGCGCCGTCTGGATGATCTCGGTCGAGCCGATGTTCTCCTTGTACGACACCGTGAAGCCCTTCGCCTCGAGGGCCTGCTTGTAGAGCTGGCCGAGGATGAACTCCTCTGGGAAGTTCTTCGTCCCGATGGTCACCGTCGTGCCTGCGGAGTGGGCCGGCCGCGCGAAGACGGCCGCGAGCAACCCGATGACAATCGCGACTCCGAGGGAAATTGCGAACGCCGCCTTGGCAGCTCGCCTCGTGTGCTTGCGGATCACAAGGTCTCCTTCCTTCGAGGGTCGCCAGGGACCCTAGAGCGCCTGAGCGCACGCGGTGTCACGGCGACCTGAACTCCAGCTAGGGCCAGGAAGACGAGCGCGGAGAGCAGCATCACGCACAGCGACGCTCCGAGCACGCCCGAGAGGCGGTAGCTGGCCTGGTTCACGATCACGTCACCGAGCCCCCCGCCGCCGGCGATTGCGGCGATGGGCGCGGTGGCGACGATCGTCACCGCCGACACGCGAATCCCCGTGAAGAGCAAGGGGACCGCGAGCGGCAGTTCGACACGACGGAGGATCTGGAGGCCGGTCATGCCCATCCCGCGGGCGGCCTCCACTGCGTCACGGTCGACGCGCTCGACCCCGTCGAAGCTGTTGGTGAGGATCGGCCCGGTGCCGAGCACCGCGAGCGCGACCATGTTGTTCACGAAACCGACGCCGAAGACGGTCAGGAACGCCGCGATCAGCACGAGGCTCGGCAGCGCGCGACCGACGATCGACCCCGCGATCGCGACGTTCGCGCCACGATGGCGGTGGCCGAGCACGACGCCGAGCGGCAGGGCTGCGGCGATTGCGATTGCGAGCGCGGCGCCGGACAGCTCCAGCTGCTCGAGCGCCTTCGTCGCGAGGAAGCCGGGGTGGTGGCCGACGAAGCGCACGGCGTCCAGGAACGTGTGCAGGTTGGCTGCGTCGGCGAGCGTCATGCGAGCCCCTTCTGCGCCCACGGCGCGAGCACGCGCCGCAGCAGTGCGAACACCGCGTCGCATGCGAGCGCCAGGCCAACGGCGAGCAGCCCCGCCGAGTAGATCTCGGTCTTGAACGGGGTCGGCTCGCGCAGCGCGAGGAAGATCGGATAGCCGAGCCCCTTCGGCAGGAGGATCGCCGCGATCGTCGCGATCGCGACCGTCGAGACGACGGCGATGCGCAGCCCGCCCACGATTGCAGGCACGGCGAGCGGGAGCTCGACGCGCGCGAGCGTCTGCAGGCGGGTGAGCCCCATTCCTCGCGCCGCCTCGAGCACGTCCTCAGGGGTGCTCTCGAGGCCCGCGACGATGTTGGGGAAGAGGATGACGAGCGTGTACGCGACGAGCGCGACCTCGACCGTCGTGACCGTGAGCCCCGTGAACGGGATGAGGAGCTGGAACAGCGCGAGGCTCGGGATCGTGTAGAGGAGCGCCGACGCGATCCCGAACGGCTGCTCGAGCCTGCGGAAGCGGTGCGCGAGGAGCGCGAGCGGGAACGCGATCGCGAACCCGAGCGTGACGGCGATCGCGGTCAGCTCGAGGTGCTGCGCGAGCGCCGGACCGAGCGTGTCGCCCCAGTGCTCGCGCACCCAGTCCCAGCAGAAGGTGTGGTCGCCGGTGACGCACGCGCTGCCGTGGCCGAAGTTCGGGATCACGGGGCCTGCGGCGAGGAGGCTCACAGGATCTGCCCCGTGTCCGAGAAGCGGAAGACGCCGAGGACGTCGCCGTTCTCCTCGACGACCAGATGGTCGGTCTTCAGCTCCAGCATCAACGACACCGCGTTGCGGACCGTGGTGTCGGGCGGAACTCGTGCACCTGGTTCGCTTTGCGAACCAGGTTCAAGGGTGATGTCGCGCAGCCGTTTCAGCGCGAGCCGTCGCAGTGCGCGGTCCTCCCCGATGAACTGCGCGACGAACTCGTCGGCGGGGTGCGCGAGGATCGCGTCCGGCGTGTCGTATTGCGCAAGCACGCCGCCCTGGCGCAGGATCGCGATGTGCGTGCCGAGCTGGATCGCCTCGTCGATGTCGTGCGTGACGAAGATCACCGTCTTCTCGACCTCGCGGTGCAGCCGGCGCATCTCCGTCTGCAGGCGGAAGCGCGTGATCGGATCGAGCGCGCCGAACGGCTCGTCCATCAGCAGGAGCGGGGGGTCGGCGGCGAGCGCGCGCGCGAGCCCGACACGCTGGCGCTGCCCGCCCGAGAGCTCGGCCGGATAGCGCTTGATGTCCGACGGCTCGAGCCCGACGAGGTCGAGCAGCTCCGCGCAGCGTCCGGCGATCTTCGCCTTCGACCAGCCGAGGAGGCGCGGAACCGTCGCGATGTTCTCGCCGACCGTCATGTGCGGGAACAGGCCGACCTGCTGGATCACGTAGCCGATCTCGCGGCGCAGCTCGACGACCGGGATGTCCTTCACCGTGTGCCCGTCGATGCGGATGTCGCCCGCGTCGAACGGGATCAGCCGGTTCACCATCTTGAGCGCGGTCGTCTTGCCGCCGCCCGAGGGGCCGACGAGCACGCAGAACGCGCCCGCGGGAATGTCGAAGGTCAGATCGTCGAGCGCAGCCGCGTCACGTCCGGCGTAGCGCTTGGTGACGTGGTCGAACTGGATCTCGGCAGCGCTGCTCACTGGGTTGGCCCGTTTCTGATCCCGGCCAGGCCGATCACACCGCCGACTGCGACGAGCGCGGCGGTGATCCACATCGCCAGGTGGTACCCGGAGAGGGCGAGCTTGTTGTCCGAGCCTGCGATCGCGGCGCCGACGACGGCGATCCCGAGCAGGCCCGCGACACGCGCGACCGCGTTGTTGACGCCGCTCGCGATGCCCGCATCGCGCTCGCCCGCGTCGGCGAGCACCGTCGAGGTGAGCGGCGCGACGATCATCGAGAGCCCGACGGAGAAGAGGAGGAGGGGCGGCAGCAGCTCGGTCCAGTAGTCGAAGCCGGGCTTCAGGCGCACGAAGCCGAGGAGGCCCGCGGCGGCGACGAGTGGGCCGAAGCCCATGAAGAGGCGCGGGCCGTGGCGCATGGAGAGTCGGCCGATGCGCGGCGACAGCAGGAACATGACGATCGTGATCGGGACGAGCGTCACGCCGCTCTTCAAGGGCGAGTAGCCCGCCAACTGCTGCAGGAACAGGACGAGGAAGAACGTGAACGTCGAGAGCGCGGCGTAGACGGTCAGCGTCTCGGTGTTCGCGAACGTGAAGTTCCGCCGTGCGAAGAGGCGCAGCGGCAGCATCGGCTGCGGGGCGCGCCGCTGCCACCAGACGAAGAGCGCCAGCAGGGCGAGGCCGCCGAAGAAGGTGGCGAGGATCAGCGGATCGGTCCAGCCACGCCGAGGCTCCTCGATCAGCGCGAAGACGGGTCCTCCCAGCCCGAGAACGCACAGCACGCCTCCCACAACGTCGACGCGTGCTCGTTCGTTCCCGGCATCGCGACGCGGCACCGCGTACGCGACCAGTGCGAGGGTGGTGATCGCGATCGGGACGTTGATCAAGAACACCCAACGCCACGAGGCGTGTGTGATCAGCCAGCCGCCGACGAGGGGGCCGATCACGAACGCAACCCCCGTCCACGCGGTCCACGACCCGATAGCGGCGCCGCGCTCCTCGCCGCTGAACGTCGTCGTGATCACGGCGAGCCCGGCCGGGGTGAGGATCGCGCCCGCCATGCCCTGCAGCCCGCGGGCGAGGATGAGCGACGTCCCGTCGGGCGCCGCCGCGCAGAGCACGGAGGTGACGCCGAACGCCGCGATCCCGAGCATGAAGACGCGGCGCGGACCGAAGAGGTCACCGAGCGAGCCGCCGACGAGGAGCAGCGATCCGAGTGTGAGCAGGTACGCGTCGACGACCCACTGCTGGAGCACGAGACCGCCGCCGAGATCCCGCTGAATGGCAGGCAACGCCACGTTCACGACGCTGCCGTCCACGAAGACGATGCTCGAGCCCAGGATGCAGGCGATCAGGACGAGCCGGTTGCGCGACGAGCCTGCCAGGTGTTCGATACTCGCAGACCGGAGGAGGGTGGGGATGAGGGAGTACCAGATCGTGAGGCTCGAGGACGTGCCGGATTGGCTCGGCGACTATCCCGGTGAGATGCGCGGGATCACGTATGCGGTCGGCGCGGAGCAGGTTGCGCTGACGCACCGCCGCATGCCGCAGCACACGGGAAGCAAGGGCTCGTACGGGCACCGGCACAAGGAGCAGGAGGAGCTCGTCTTCGTGCTCGCCGGGAAGCTCCAGTTCAAGCTGGGGGACGACATCGTCGAGCTCTCGAAGGGCGACTGCGTCCGCATCCCGCCGGCGACGTGGCGCGGCATCTGGAACGACGAGCCGGAGGATGCCGAGATCGTGATCGTCTCGAAGCGCATCGACGACCCGCAGGGGGACGTCGAGCGCTCGCCCGACGACTTCTGGCCCGCCTGAACGGGTAAGGCGACCGCCTCCCGGCGGTCGCCCGTTCTGCGCGTCCCCACTTGGCTCGGTTCGCCGCTCGATCGGCTCGAGGACGCGGGCCTGATCCGCCGCTTGCGGGATCCCGACGACCGCCGCGGCATCGTGGTCGAGCTGACGCAGGAAGGGAAGGAGAAGTGGGACTCGGCGCTCGAGGTACAGGGGCGCCGCGAGTCGTTCTTCGCCCCCACGTTGACGAAGCCCGAGCAGAAGAAGCTGAACGAGCTTCTGCGGAAGCTCCTGCTCGCGCTGCCCGACTCTAAGCAGAAGTGACGGTCACGGCGAGGACGCCGCGGCGTCCGTCGTTCGTGTAGGCGCGCACTTCGAGCGCGTGCGGGCCGGGCGTGACAGTCGAGGTGTCCCAGGTCGTCGCCCACGGCTCGCTGGTCGACGTCGCGATGACGGTCCCGTCGACGACGAACTCGACGCGCGCGACCGGCCCGATCGTGTGCGCCCGCCAGTCGACGACACCGGTCACGGCCGAGCCGTCCGCGATGTTCTGCGCCGTCACCTGAGGCGGCGGCAGCGGCTTCGGCGCCGGCTTCGGCTTCGGCTTCGGCTTCGGCGGAACCTTCTTCTTGACGACCGGATGGTTCTGGACGACGAGCGGCACTCGCCGCTTCGCGACGCGGCCGTCGGTCGCGACTGCAGCCAGCGTGACCCAGTGGCGACCGTCGTGGACGCGCCGCGAGTTCCACCAGAGCGTGTACGGCGCGGAGCGGTCGCGGCTCACGATCTTTCCGTCGACGTAGAGGCCGATCCCGGTCGTCTGCGCCCCGTGCACGCTCGCCCGGATGCGGACGACGCCCTGCACCTTCTGCCACGCGCGCAGCTCCGAGGTCGTGAGCTCGAAGTCGAGATTCGAGACGTGAACGACGAGCCGCTGCGTCGCCGGCTGTCCGTCGCCGCTCGCACGCACCGTCAAGACATGCGTCCCGTTGCCGAGCTGCGTCGTGTTCCAGCCGCGGCCGCCGGCGAACGAGAAGGGCGGTCTCGAGTCGGACCACAGCAGGCGCCCGTCGACGAGGAAGTCGACCTTGCTCGCGCGCGTCGTCGCGACGCTCCACGGCACGACACCGCGCAGCACCTGACCGGAGGCGATCGTCGACTTGTCGATGTGCACGGCGTAGCGGCCCGGGAAGGCGTAATGCCGCACGAGATTCATGTAGTAGCCCCAGCGCCAGTACGGTCCCGGATCGGTGTGGTTGTCGCTGCCGCCGAACTGGCCCGGGTGGCCGGGGTCGGGCACCTGGTAGTGGCCGATGATGTGCTCGCGGTCGACGGGGATGCCGAAGCGCAGGACCAGCCAGGCGACGAGGCGCGCCGACGACTTGTACTCGTCCGGGGTGAAGCCCGCGGGGTCGTAGGTGTCGCCGACGTGCTCGATCCCGATCGAGTGGCAGTTCACCTTCCAGTTGCCCGCGTGCCAGGCGATATCCGACAGGTGGACGAGCTGCACGATCTCCCCGTCACGCGAGATCACGTAGTGGGCGGAGGCGTGCGAATGGCCGCCGGAGAGCCACCACACGTTGCCGAGCAGGCTGCCGCCGTCGGTGACGTGGATCACGATCATCTTGATCTGGTGACCCTTGGGCGTGCGGCTCGCGGGCGTGTAGCTCCCCGGGCCACGGACCCACGTCAGCGGGGGGCGCGTGACCGTGTCGGCGGCATGCGCCGCGGGTGCAACGGCGAGCGCGCAAAAGAGCAAGAGGAGCAGGAACTTCTTCACCACGACGGCCCCCGAACGTTGTAGCGGAGATCCGGCTCGCCGGAGGGCTCGCTCCCGGTGGCCGTCATCTGGCCGGCCGAGTCGAGCTAGCCGTAGGAGCCCGTGCGGAGGCCGGCGTCGCCGGTGCGCGCGCCGAGGGCATGGAACGCCTCGCGCTCGCGCCGCTCCTCGATGCAGTCCGCCACGTACTCGCCGAACGCAGGCCCGTGCTTGAACCCGTGGCCCGAGCCGCCGCCGATCAGCCACCACGACGGGTGACCGGGGTGCCGGTCGACGATGAAGTGCGTGTCGACGGAGAGGTCGTACTGGCACACGCGCGTGCCGATCACGGGAGCGCTGCCGAGCGCCGGGAAGCGGTGCGCGGCGTACTCGCGTGCGGACCGCTCCCAGGAGGGCAGGGGGATGCGGTCGACGGTGTCCGGGTCGATCTCCTCACCGGGCAGATCGGGCGCGATCTTGACCCCCAGGCCGCCGATCTCGCCGTGGCCGTAGAACGCCGCGTCGTAGTCGCAGAAGCCGGGTGTTCCCCGCCATGAGGCATCGCCCCCGAAGAAGAAGACGTCGCGGCGGGTCACCCTCAGCTCCACCTCGGGGAAGAGCGATGCGAGCCACGGGCCGCAGGCCCAGACGACGACGTCGGCCCGGGGCTCGTCGGCCGGCGCGACGCGCCCGCCCTCGAGGCGGACGCCGTGGCGCTCGCCGTCCTCCACGAGGAGCTGGGTCGCGCGGCGGGCCTGGAGGACGCCGGCGTCCGGCTCGAAGAGCACCGAGGCCAGGTCGTCGACCTGGAGCGAGGGATAGAGGCGCCGCGCGTCGTCCGGGGCGAGCCACTCGTACGGGACCCCGAGCCGCTCCAAGGAGGCGCGGCTGCGTTCCTCGAAGCCGCCGTGGCGGCGGGCGAACCACGCGACGCCGACCGGCTCCCAGATGCGGACGCCGGACGCCTCCTGCAGCTCGATCCACTGGGAGCGCGCCTGCCAGGCCATGCGTGCGTACCAGTCGGCGTCGCCGTGGGCGACGCGAAGGAGGCGCGTGTCGCCACCCGAGGCCGACCGCACCGTGCCGGGCGCGTATTGCTCCACGAGGGTCACGTCCCAGCCGCGGCGTCCGAGCTCGCGTGCCGTGGCCGCCCCGAACACGCCTGCGCCGACGACGATTGCAGTGCTCACGCCCGGACGTTACGCGAGCTATGCCCCCATATGGGGGATTTCGGGACGTCTCCCTCCACCGGGGGACGCGCTGACCTCGTGCCGGTCGGATCATGCGCGCTACAGGCGGTTCTGCGGCCGTCCACATGCAAGGAGAGAGGACGAAAATCTCGTGAGCAAGACTCGTACGTTCACCGTTAGCTGGTTGGTCGTCGCGGCAGCGCTGGCGATCACTGGGGGTCAGGCCGTGGCAGGGAACGGCACGGGAGGCTCCGCGGCGTGCTCGGCGGTCGCGCCGGGGTCGGCCACAACGGTGTTCGCCTCTCTCGGCGACCCACTCGCCTATATCGGAGCGCCCAACTCGTCGGGGTCCGCGGTGCTGAGCAACGGCAGTTCGGTGACCACCGACTGCACGCGCACGCCCGGGATCCAGGCGACCGTGCGCTTCTACGCGCGCAGCGTCGGCGGCACGGGCGCGATCCACGTCGAGGTGATCGTCAACCGTGGCAGGACAGTGCTCGACGGCGGCCTCGTCACGGCCGGCTCGACGCTCGCACCCGTCACATCCGTCGCGATCCCGTGGGACTGCGCCGGACGGAGCGCGACCGCGATGCAGGTGCGGCTGACGGCCGTGGGCGGCGACTTCGAGATCGGCGCCATCTACATCGACCCGTACCTCCAGAAGTAACGCGGCCCGAGGGCTGGAAGACCGCCCCGTGACGGTCGATACTCGAGGCACGGCGGAGCGTGGGGGAACGTGGAGCTACCTGGACCCCGAGTCACAGGAGCTCGTCGAGGCGGCACGCGCGCGCGCCGAGCAGGGCTCGGCGGGCCGGGTCGCCCGCGCGCGCACGACCGTCGCCCTCGTCGTCGCGGCCGGCGTCACGGCGTTCGCCTTCCTCCCATCCGACCGGTCGCTCTCGTGGCTCTTGCTCGTGCTCCTCGTCGGCGGCTACGCGCTCGCATCGCGCGTGCAGTACGAGGTCGGCGCCGGTGTGGCGCTTGCGACCGAGCTCGTCCTCATCCCGATGCTCTTCCTGTTGCCGGCGCCGGTCGTGCCGGCATCGGTCGCGGTGGCGCTCGTGCTGGCGAATGCGCCCGAGATCCTGCGCGGCCGCATGTCGGTCGACAGCTTCTTCGCGGCGATCGGCAGCGCGGGGTTCGTGTTCGCGCCCGCGGCGGTGATGCTCGCGCTCGGGGAGCAGGACGCCAGCCCGCGGCACTGGGTGCTCCTGCCCGTCGTCCTGCTCGCACAATTCGCCGGCGACCTCGTGTGGACCGCGCTGTGCGAATGGCTCGCACTCGGCATCTCGCCGCGCCGCATCGCCGAGCCGATGCTCACCGTCTTCGTCGTCGACGCGCTGCTCGCACCCGGAGCGCTCACCGTCGCGTACGCGGCGCAGCACGCGCACGTCGCCGCGCTCTTCCCGCTGTCGGCGCTGCTGCTCGTCTATCGCTTCGCCCGCGACCGTCAGGCCGCAATCACCGGCTCGATCGAGCTCGGCCACGCCTATCGCGGCACCGCGCTTCTGCTCGGCGACGTGATCGAGGCCGACGACGCCGAGACGGGCCTGCACAGCCGCGCCGTTGCCCCGCTCACGCTCGCCGTCGCGACGAAGCTCGGCCTCGGCGCCCGCGACCTGCGGATCGCCGAGCTCGTCGCGCTCCTGCACGACGTCGGGAAGATCCGTATTCCCAACGAGATCATCAACAAGCCCGGGCCGCTCACCCACGACGAACGCGCCATCGTCGAGATGCACACGATCGACGGCGAGCAGATGCTCGGAACCGTCGGCGGACTTCTCGGAGAGGTCGGGCGGCTCGTCCGCTCGTGCCACGAGCGGTGGGACGGCACGGGCTATCCGGACGGGCTCGCGGGAGACGACATCCCGCTGATCTCGCGCATCGTCTATTGCTGTGACGCGCTCCACGCGATGACCAACGACCGGCCCTACCGCGAGGCGCTGACCGTCGCGGCTGCGCTCGACGAGCTGGAGCGGTGTTCGGGCAGTCAATTCGACCCGACGGTCGTCACGGCGCTCGTCTCGGTGCTCGCCCTCGAAGCCGCCGCCGACCGCCGCGCGTCGGCCGCCTTCGACCACATCTTCCGTTAGAGCGCGATGTCTAAAGGGCGGAGCGTAGCGAGCCCACGAAGCGCGCGAGCTCGACGGGCCCCTGCTCGGCCGCCTCGACCGCGCGCGAGCCGACGACGACGCCGTCGACCAGCTCGGCCGCAGCACGAGCGTGCTCCGGAGTCGAGATGCCGAAGCCCGCGTACAGCGGTGCGTCGGTGACCGCGCGCGTGCGCTCGGCCAGAGGGGCGAGCGTGGGGGCGAGGTCGGCGCGCGCGCCCGTCGTTCCGGCGACCGTGACGAGATAGAGCCAGCCGTCGGTGGTGCCGGCCGCGAGGCGCAAACGGGCGTCGGTCGACGTCGGCGCCACCAGCTGGACGCGCTTCAGGTCGGGCCGCGTGTCGGCAGGAAGGTCGACGACGATGAACGACGTCGCCCCGGCGTCGCGCGCCTCGCGCTCGAGCTCCTCCCAGCCGTGCGCGTCGAAGATCGACGCATACGTCATCGCGACGATCGGGACGTGGACGCGTGCGCGAATCTCGGCGATCACCTCGAGGCACCGTGCGGTGCGCATCCCGGCGGCAAGCGCCTGTTCTCCGGCCCGGCGGATCACGGGCCCGTCTGCGAGCGGATCGGAGAACGGGATCCCGATCTCGAGGATGTCCGCGCCCGCCTCGACCGCCGCCTGCGCGAGCTCCGGCGTGTCGGGCATCGCCATCAGGTAGACGACGAGCTTCTTGGAAGCTGATTCGCTCTTTGGACCAGATTCGTGGTTTTCAGACCGGTCTGCGCTCACGTCGAAACCCATCAAGCTGGTTCGCTTCGCGAATCAGCTTGAGCCACCTCGGCGAGATCCTTGTCGCCGCGGCCGGAGAGGCAGACGACCACGAGCTCGTCTCCACAGTCGAGCGCGCGCGCGAGCGCGTGCGACGACTCGAGCGCGGGCACGATCCCCTCTGTCTCGCACAGGCGATGGAACGCGGCCAGCGCCTCCTCGTCGGTGCACGGCACGTACTCGGCGCGGCCGGTGTCGCGCAGATGCGCGTGCTCCGGGCCGACGCCGGGATAGTCGAGGCCGGCGGAGATCGAGTGGGCATCCACGATCTGGCCGTCCTCGTCTGCAAGCAGCGACGAGCGCGCGCCGTGCAGCACGCCGGCGCGCCCGGTGCCGAGCGACGCCGCGCCGGCCGCCTCGACGCCGAGCAGGCGAACGCCCTCGTCGGGAACGAAGTCGTAGAACATGCCGATCGCGTTCGAGCCGCCGCCCACGCACGCGACGACCGCCTCGGGCAGGCGCCCTTCGACCGCGTGGATCTGCTCGCGCGCCTCGCGGCCGATCACGCGCTGGAGCT